>DAIDTL010000111.1 GCA_027457225.1 Ferrovaceae bacterium | reverse complement strand
ACCCCTTGGGAATCTTCACGTTGAGGGTGCGGGTTTCCATGGATACGCGCCCCTGCGCATCCTGCCTGGGGGAGCGCAAGGTGATCTGGCGCGAGGCGCCGGTGAAAGCGTCTTCCAGGTCCAGCAGGACTTTAGCGTGGTGATCTTCGCCACGCGATTCAAAACGGCGTCCCCGGCTGCCCGATGCGTCACCCATGCGCCCAAAGAGTTCGGAAAAAAAGTCGCTGAAATCTCCTGCTTCCGGGGCCGCCCCGCGCCGTCTGGAAAACTCGAAACCCGCATCCCAGTCGGGGGGCGGCCGAAAATCCTGACCTGATTGATAGCCGCGACCGACCTGGTCATAAGCCACGCGTTTTTCGGGATCCGAAAGCACGGCATAAGCTTCGTTAACCGCCTTCATGTTGGCTTCGGCTTCCGGTTCTTTCGAAACATCGGGATGGTACTTGCGTGCCATTTTGCGGAAGGCTTTTTTGATGTCTTCCGCAGTCGCGTCACGTGCAACGCCGAGAGTGTCGTAGTAATCCCTGAATTTCATGGGGTCCACATGGGGTCGAAAAATAAAATAACAAGATCTTGAACTAATGCAACCAGACCCTCAAATAGGGTGCATAGGGCGCCATGCATTATGGCCCTGCAACGACCCAAAGGGAGAATCTTATGATTTACAAGGCATTGTTTCCCCGCGATGTACTCGCGGAATTGGAACGCCTGCAACGCGACATGCAGCAGGCCGATGGGTTTTTACCCAGCATTCGCGGCTTGGCGCGAGGCGGTTTTCCGGGACTGAATGTGGGCAGCACCCCCAAATCCGTGGAGGTCCATGCTTTTATTCCCGGCCTGGATCCCAGTGCAATCGAAATCCAGCTGGAAAAAAGCGTGTTGACCATTGCAGGCGAACGTAAAAGCAACATGCCGGCTCGGGAAGACAAATCCACGGTGCACATTGACGAGCGCTTTGCGGGCAAGTTTCGGCGTGTCATTGCCTTGCCGGACGATATCAACCCCGATGCGGTGGATGCCCAATACCGCGATGGTGTGCTGCACATCAGTATCCAGCGCCACGAGGCCGCGTTGCCTCGCCGCATCACCATTCAGTAAGGAGAACAGAGACATGACCGAGCAAGCAACCGTGGCCAAAGCCACAGAAACGCACCGCAGCGAGGGCGCCCTCATGCCGCCGGTGGATGTGATTGAGGATGTGTCGGGCATTACGCTCTACGCCGACCTCCCGGGTGTTCCCAAGGACAGGCTGTCGCTCCAGGTGGAAGCCAATACCCTGACCATTGAGGGCGACTTGACGCTGGATGCTCCGGAGGGAATGGAAGCCGTTCACGCCGAAGTGGGGTTGCCGCGTTTCCGGCGCGTGTTTACCCTGTCCAGGGAACTGGACGGCGACAAGGTCAGCGCCGATTTTAACCAGGGTGTCCTGAAGCTGCGGATACCCAAGGCGGCCCACGCCCAGCTCCGCAAGATTGACATTCGGGTGAGTTGAAGGGGGTAAAAATTGGAGTCGGGCCTCAAATGCGTTTGAGGCCGGGCTCCTTTTCCCGTTATTTCAATAGTTGTTGTATAATCAAACCATGGACCATCCCACTGCCGTCTTACTTTTCGACGTCCTTGCTTCAGGGGTTCGGCTTGACGCGTTTCGCTTGCTTGTCAAGAAAGAACCGGAAGGCATGGTGGCAGGCGACATCGCTGCGGTGCTGGATGTGCCACCCACCAACCTCTCGTTCCATCTGAAGGCGTTGACGCAAGCCCGTTTACTGACTGTGGAGCAGGAGGGCCGCTTTCAACGCTATCGCGCCAATATTCCGTTGATGCTGGACCTGATCGCTTACCTGACCGAGGAATGCTGCTCAGGGCGTCCCGAGCAATGTGCCAATCGGGGTCTGACCCCCAACCTCAAATGAACATCCTCTTTCTTTGTACCGGCAACTCCTGCCGCTCGATTCTTGCCGAAGCCCTCTTCAACCATCTTGCCCCGGCGGGCTGGAAAGCCATGAGCGCGGGAAGCCATCCCACCGGACAGGTGCATCCGCGCGCGCTGGCGCTGCTGGCACGTGAGGGGTTGCCCACCCAGGGCTACTACAGCAAATCCTGGGACAACCTGCCGCAAACTCCCGACCTCGTCATCACCGTCTGTGACAGTGCGGCGGGCGAAACCTGTCCTGCCTATCTTGGATCGGTGCGGCGTCTCCATTGGGGGGTGGACGACCCGGCAAAAGCCACGGGCACCGATGAGGACATCGATGCGGCCTTCATGACCGCCTACCGGTTTCTGCGCGGTCGTATCGAGGCGTTCCTGAAAGGGGTCGGACCGCAAACATGACCTCCTTCGAGCGCTATCTCAGTGTGTGGGTGTTTCTTTGCATTCTTGCCGGGATCGCATTGGGACAACTCCTGCCTGGCGTCTTTCAGGCCATCGGTGGCATGGAGGTTGCCCAGGTCAACCTGCCTGTGGGATTGCTGATCTGGATCATGATCATCCCGATGCTGGTCAAGGTGGATTTCTCGGCACTGCACGAAGTGCGCCAGCACATGCGCGGCATCGGCGTGACGTTGTTCGTCAACTGGCTGGTGAAGCCGTTCTCGATGGCCTTCCTGGGGTGGCTGTTCATCCGCCACTGGTTTGCGCCGTTGCTGCCTGCCGGTGAAATCGACAGCTACATTGCCGGGCTGATTTTATTGGCTGCAGCGCCCTGCACGGCGATGGTTTTTGTGTGGAGCCGCCTGTCCCAGGGCGATCCGCTGTTTACGCTGTCGCAGGTGGCGCTCAATGACACCATCATGGTATTTGCCTTTGCGCCGCTGGTGGCTTTCCTGCTGGGGATCTCGGCCATCACGGTACCGTGGGCCACGCTGCTGACTTCCGTGGTGCTGTACATCGTGATTCCCGTCATCCTTGCACAACTCTGGCGCCGGTCATTACTGGCGCGAGGGCTGTCAACGTTCAATGCCGCCATGGCGCGGATTGGGCCGTGGTCCGTTGTGGCGCTGCTTGTTACCCTGGTGTTGCTGTTTGCTTTTCAGGGTGAAGCCATTTTGCGCCAGCCCCTGGTGATTGCGCTCCTGGCGGTACCCATCCTGATCCAGGTATTCTTCAACGCTGCCCTGGCTTATGGCCTCAACCGGAGGCTGGGAGAAAAGCACACCATCGCCTGTCCTTCGGCACTGATCGGCGCCTCCAATTTTTTTGAGTTGGCTGTGGCGGCGGCCATCAGCCTGTTCGGATTCAATTCCGGTGCTGCCCTCGCCACCGTCGTGGGGGTGCTGATCGAAGTCCCGGCGATGTTGCTGGTGGTGCGCGTGGTCAATGCAAGCAAAGGTTGGTATGAACACAACGATAAACTTGGGGCCCGATCTTAACAGCAGCTGTTTTTGCATCAGCCTCGACGACGCAGCCTTGCGCCGGGCGCTGGAATCCGAGCTGGGCCAGCCCGGGTTGTTCGATCTTGTTCAGAAGCATTGCCTCCACCTGTTTTCTCCCCGCGCGGTGTTCGTGTCGCGGGATCATCTCGCGCGCATGAATCAGGTCGTGCAGGCGGTGGCGACGGTGGTGGCCCTGCCCGCCTATCAGGAAGTGGCGCTGTCGCGTGCGCCTGCGATCGCACGCCAGGGCGAAACGCAGTCGCGCGGCGTGTTCTTTGGCTATGATTTTCATGTGACCGACCAGCATGTGGGGCTGATCGAAATCAATACCAACGCGGGCGGTGCCCTGCTCAATGCAGTGCTGGCAAGAGCGCAGCGCGCCTGCTGCCCCGAGATGACGCCCTTGATCTCGCCGGCTACCCGGGCCGATGTATTTGAAACGCGCATCCTCGCCATGTTCCGGGAGGAATGGCGCCTTGCCGGTGCAGCGCGACCGCTGAAAAGCATTGCGATCGTGGATGATGATCCCGCGCAGCAATTCCTCTATCCGGAATTTCTTCTGTTCCAGCAACACTTCCGGCGTCATGGGCTGGAGGCAACGATTGCCGAGCCGGCAGCGCTTCAATTGCGCGATGGCCGACTGTGGCATGGCGCAACAGCAATCGACCTGGTCTACAACCGTTTGACGGATTTTTATTTCGAGGCCTCATCGCACGCGGTGCTGCGCGAAGCGTGGTTGAGTCGCGCCGCAGTGGTGACGCCCCATCCGCGCGCCCATGCGCTCTACGCCGACAAACGCAATCTGGCGTTGCTGACCGATGAGGCGCGTTTGCGTGAATGGGGCGTGCCGCAGGCCACCCGCGATGTTTTATTGGCCAGCATCCCGCCCACCGAGGCGGTGGAAGCCGCACAGGCCGAGCGGTTGTGGCGTGAAAGGCGACGCCTGTTCTTCAAGCCGGTCGCGGGTTTTGGCAGTCGCGCGGCCTATCGCGGCGACAAACTCACGCAGCGCGTATGGCAGGAGATTCTGGCTGGAGACTACGTGGCGCAACAGCTGGTGACCCCGGGAGAGCGGGTTATTACCGAGGAGACCCTGCTCAAATTCGATCTGCGCAACTATGTGTACGATGGCACCGTGCAATGGGTGGCAGCACGCCTGTATCAGGG
>DAIDTL010000110.1:4147-4556 GCA_027457225.1 Ferrovaceae bacterium | reverse complement strand
GTCCGTGACGCTGTCCTGAATGTGGCGCGCCACGACATTCATGATCTGGCCTCTGCCCTGATAACCGGCGATCTTGCCCGGTTTGTGCGTACCCTGCGCGGCTTGCAGGCAGAGGGAGAAGCCCTGCCGCTGGTGTTGTGGGCCATTGTGGAGGATCTGCGTGCGCTCAACCATCTGATCACTGCCCAGCGCAACCGGCGTTCCCTGAGTGCTGCCTGCAGGGAAGCACGGATCTGGGGCCCGCGCCAAAAACTGCTGGAGTCCCTGGTCGCGCGCACCTCCCCCGGTTTGTGCGAAGCGGCGCTGGTCATGGCTGCCCAGGTGGATCGCGCCATCAAGGGCGTGGAAGAGGGGGACCCCTGGGATACCCTGCTGGCGCTTGGACTGGCGTGGGGGAAGGTATCGGGGT
>DAIDTL010000110.1:0-4137 GCA_027457225.1 Ferrovaceae bacterium | reverse complement strand
GTCTGACCCCTAACTCACTTACACTGAATACCGATGACTCCTGAAGCGCTCAAAATCCATATCGAAGGCATCGGGCAGGTCGCCCGTGCCGCTTCACGCCCTATCGCACGCGCCAGCACCGCAGCCAAGAACCGGGCCCTGCAACTGGCCGCCGCGGCCTTGCGCCGGGATCAGGCTGCCCTGCTCGAAGCCAATCAGGCCGATCTCGCTGCTGCCCGCGGCGCAGGGCAGGACGCCGCCTTCCTGGATCGCCTGGCGCTCAGTGCTGCCTCCATTGAATCCATGGCCACGGGACTGGAACAGATCGCCAACCTGCAAGACCCGGTCGGTGAAGTGACCGGACTGGCCCGGCGTCCCTCAGGCATTGAAGTCGGTCGCATGCGGGTTCCGCTGGGCGTGATCGCCATCATTTACGAAGCGCGCCCCAATGTCACCGCGGATGCCGCCGGCCTCTGTCTCAAGTCGGGCAATGCCTGCATCTTGCGGGGCGGCTCTGAAGCGCTGCGCTCCAACCAGATCATCGCCCGTGCCATGCATGAAGGGCTGCAAGGTGCCGATCTGCCGAAATCCGTCATCCAGGTGCTGGACATTACAGACCGCGCTGCAGTGGGCGAACTGATTACGCTCAAGGGCCTGGTGGATGTCATTGTGCCGCGTGGCGGAAAAAGCCTGATCGATCGTATCTCTCATGACGCCCGCATTCCGGTCATCAAGCATCTGGACGGCGTCTGCCACACCTATATCGACGCCAGTGCCGATGTGGAGATGGCCATCCGCGTGGCAGACAATGCCAAGACCCAGCGTTACGGCACCTGCAACACCATGGAAACCCTGCTGGTCCATCGGGCGATCGCTGCGACCGTCCTTCCTTCCCTGTGCGCGCTCTACCGGGAAAAAGGCGTGGAATTGCGCGGCGACGATGCGGTTCAACGCCTGGTCGGCGGGATCAAACCGGCCCAGGAAGCGGACTGGTACGCTGAGTACCTGGCCCCCATTTTGGCCATTCGCATTGTTCCCTCACTCGATGCGGCCATGGACCATATCGCGCGCTATGGATCGCAGCATACCGATGCCATCATCACCAACGACTGGAATCACGCCAACCGCTTCCTCCGAGAGGTGGACTCCAGCTCTGTCATGGTCAACACTTCCACACGCTTTGCCGACGGCTTTGAATATGGTCTGGGTGCCGAGATCGGCATCTCCACCGACAAACTGCACGCACGCGGTCCGGTGGGCCTGGAAGGACTGACCAGTCAAAAATTCGTGGTTCTGGGTAACGGTCAGATCCGCGGCGGATGAGGATGGCAGGCGCCGTCGGCATCCTCGGTGGAACCTTTGACCCGGTTCATGTCGGTCATCTGACCATGGCCCGGGAAGCGCAACGCCAACTCGGCCTGGAGCGGGTGTTGCTGATACCGGCCGGGACCCCCTGGCAACGGGCCCCCGAAGCCTCGGCACAAGACCGTCTGGCCATGGTTCGTCTGGCTGCGGGAACTTCCAGCCTGATGACGGTGGATGCGCGTGAAGTGCGACGCGCCATGCCGTCATACACCATTGACACTTTGCTGGAGCTGCGCGCCGAATGGGGGCCTGAGCGCCCGTTGTGGCTGATTCTGGGGGCCGATGCCTTTCTCAACCTCCCCACCTGGCATCGTTGGCAGGAGTTGTTCCAGCACGCGCACATCGCAGTCGCCTGCCGCCCCGGCTTTACCCTCCAGGGAAAAGACATGACGCCCGCCCTGAAGCACGAACTGGATCAGCGGTCGTTGTCCATCCAGCAGGTCCGGGGCCCGGCGGGAGCCATCGTCATGCTCACTATTCCGCTGCTCGACATTTCGTCCAGCGACATCCGGAACGCGTTGCGTTGCCATCGCCCTACGGGCCATTTGCTCCCTGCGTCCGTCCTGGACTATATTGAATCGCACCGGCTCTACCCATAGGAGACGAATGGATCCCCACCATATCAAGAACGAGGTCGTCCTCGCACTCGAAGACATCAAGGCCAGGGATATCGAGGTTCTGGATGTCCGGCACATGACCACCCTATGCGACTACATGATCATTGCCAGCGCCGACTCCACGCGTCAAACCCGGGCCCTTGCCCACAACGTGGAAGAGCGCCTGCGTGAAATGGGGGCCACGATCCTGGGAACTGAAGGAAATCTGAGCGGCGAATGGATCCTGGTGGATTTGGGTTCCGTGGTGGTACACGTCATGCAACCTGCGGTGCGCGAATACTACAATCTGTCAGAACTGTGGGGAGGCTCCTGGCGCCTGCCGCTGCGCGTCGCATCCCACGGCTGAATCCCTTGAAAATCCGCATCGTCGCCCTTGGCCATCGCATGCCCCACTGGGTGCGTGAAGTGACCCAGGAGTATGCCCAGCGCATGCCACGTGAAATGCCCATCGAACTGATTGAGCTGAAGCCGGACGCGCGCAGTGGCGGGCGCACCACAGAACAGATTCTGGAGGCGGAAAGCCAGCGCATCCTGTCCGTTCTGCCCCCCCATGGCACGGTGGTTGTACTGGATGAACGGGGCGCCTTGTGTAACACTCTGGATCTCGCGACAACCCTCAGAAATGCCCTGCCGCAAGGCACCGATCTGTGCTTTGTCATTGGCAGCGCGGATGGGTTGCATCCTCGCGTCAAGCAGCGCGCCGAGGCCCTTGTGTCCCTGTCGCGCATGACCCTGCCCCACGGCATGGCCCGTGCCATCCTGATGGAACAGTTGTATCGTGCCGCAATGCTGTTGAAGGGACACCCGTACCATCGTGAGTGAGCAGAAGACATGATCTACCTGGCTTCAGGAAGCCCGCGACGCGGCGAACTGCTGACACGGATCGGTGTGTCTTATCAGGTGCTGATGCCCGAACCGGGCATGGAAGCTGTGGACGAAACGCCGCAACCGGGCGAGCCCCCGATCGGTTATGCAACACGTCTGGCCCAGGCCAAGGCGCGTGCCGGCTGGGCCCGCCTGGAGCAAACCGCTCTGCCGCGCCATCCTGTGCTGGCTGCGGATACCACCGTGGCGCTGGATGGCACCCTCCTGGGCAAGCCTGCCGACGAACAGGAAGCACGGACCATGATGCGCCAACTTTCCGGTCGCATGCACCATGTGATTACCGCAGTGGCCATGATCCAGGGCCCTTTGCTGGAATCCCGGATTTCGGTCACGCGGGTCTGGTTTCGCGCACTTTCCGAGCAGGATCTCAACCAGTTTCTCGGCACCGGCGAATATCATGACAAGGCGGGCGGATATGGGATTCAGGGCTATGCCTCCCGCTTCATCGAACACGTTGACGGCAGCCCAAGCGGTGTCATGGGCCTGCCCCTGTTCGAGACTGACCAACTTCTTACCCTTTTTGAAACAGGTGTCCCGTGAACAATCAGATTTTGCTCAACATCACGCCCCAGGAAACCCGCGTTGCCATCATGGAACTGGGCGTCCCCCAGGAAATTCATGTGGAACGCGCGTCAGCCCGCGGCCTGGTGGGTAACATCTACTGGGGGCGCGTGGCCCGGGTCCTGCCCGGCATGCAGTCGGCGTTTATTGATCTGGGGCTCGAGCGCGCAGCTTTCCTGCATGTGGCAGACATCTGGTCACCCCGGCATTCGGATGAACCGGTCCGACCCATCGAAAAAATATTGTCCGAAGGACACTCCCTGATGGTTCAGGTGGTCAAGGACCCCATCGGCTCCAAAGGCGCCCGCCTGTCTACCCAGATCGGAATTGCGGGACGCTACCTGGTCTATCTGCCCCAGGAGAGTCACGTTGGCGTCTCACAGCGCATTGAAAGCGAAGAGGAGCGCAATCAGTTGCGTGAACGTTTTCAGGGCATCATTCCTCCCGACACCCAGGGGGGGTTCATCGTCCGTACCGTCGCCGAATCCACCTCTGACAGGGAACTGCTGAAAGACCTCGAGTACCTTACACAGCTTTGGTCCGACATTCTGGAAGCCTGCAAACGGGTGGCGCTGCCTGCCCTGCTGTATCAGGACCTGAACCTTGCCCAGCGCGCCATTCGTGATTTTGTCATGGAGGATACCGACCGGGTGTTGGTGGACTCACGTGAAACTTTTCACAAGTTGCTGGACTTTGCCGCCCACTACTGCCCCCAGGCCGTTCCCGTTCT
>DAIDTL010000109.1 GCA_027457225.1 Ferrovaceae bacterium | reverse complement strand
CGGTCAAGGCATCCAGCCAGGCGGGGTCATCATTGAGAGCAGGAATGTAGTTGAATTCGCCCCCACCATTGGAGAGAAAGGTCGTTTTGACTTCCATGGCAATCTCTTCCAAAGTTTCCAGACAATCGGCAGGAAATCCCGGGCAAACCACATGCAGGGTGTGGAGCCCTTCACGTGCCAGCTGGCGCACCATCGGATCGGTGTAGGGTTTGATCCATTCAGCACGGCCAAATAAAGACTGGAACGAAACCGCATACTGTTCAGGTTGCAGTCCCAGAGCGTCGGCCAGCAGGCGTCCGGTTTTGAGGCATTCGCAATGATAGGGGTCGCCCTTGTCCAGGGTGTGGCGGGGAACGCCATGAAAACTCATGACCAGCTTGTCAGGTCGGCCATGCTGTGCCCAATAACCTTCAATCCGGGACTTGAGAGCATGGATGTAAGCCGGGTGGTCATGATAATGCCGCACCACCCGAACTCCCGGAACATTGCGGTAGGCCCTGAGCGCATCAAACAGGGCATCCATGGAAGAGGCTGTGGTGCTGGCGGCATATTGGGGGTAGAGCGGCAGCATTAAAATGCGGTCGCAATGCTGGGTTTTTAGTTGGGCCACGGCCTGTGCAATGGTGGGTTGACCATAGCGCATGGCATAAGTGACAACCACAGGGGACGGTACCAGTGCGTGCAAGCGTTTCGCGAGCCCATCAGCCTGAAGTTGGGTGTTGACGCGTAACGGTGAGCCTTGAGGGGTCCAGATAGAAGCGTATTTTTTTGCTGATCGGGCAGGTCGGGTATTGAGAATGATGCCTTTCAGAATCAGCCACCACAGAGGTCGGGGAATTTCGACCACTCTGGGATCGCTGAGGAATTGATGAAGATAACGCCGCAAGGCCCCTTTTTCTGGCGCCTCTGGTGTACCAAGATTAACCAGCACCAACCCGGTTTTAAGTGGGCTACCATGGGGGAAATCCGGTTCGGGCAGATAACGCGCCATTTCAATGCTGGGACAATGCGCTTGAGAGGAGTTTGGCAGTGACATCCACGATGGGGATAATGCGTTCGTAGGCCATCCGGGTGGGACCGACCACACCCAACGTCCCTACTACTTGTCCGTCTACTTCATAAGGGGCGGTAACCAGGCTGAACTCATCTAGCGTGACAAGGCCGGATTCGCCACCAATATAGATTTTGACACCGTCTGCTTGCTGGCTCATGTCGAGCAACTGGAGTAACCCGGTTTTTTGTTCAAATACATCAAACAATTTGCGCAGCTGTGACATGTTACCGGAAACGTTCTGACGGCCGATCAGGCGAGTTTCGCCGGACAGCACATAGCCGTCATCCTGGCCTTGCCGCAAAGCAGCACTGCCGGCTTCCAGGGCCGTTTTCATTAGAACTTGGATATCCTGATGAAGGTTTTGAAGCTCGAAGCGCAAGGTGTCACGAATGCCATCAAAGTCGCAACCAGCGTAATGCTCGTTAAGATGAAGGGCTGCTTGGGCAAGTTGCACCGAAGAATAGGTTTGTTCGGTAAAAATGATCCGGTTCTGCACGTCACCTTCGAGGGTAACCAGAATCAATAGCAAACGTTTTTCTGAAAGTCGCATGAATTCAAGATGTCTGAAGCCACTGGTGCGTCGTTTGGGGGTTCTGACGATTCCGGCAAAGGCAGTCAGCTCGGATAGCATCTGTGAAGCGGCCGATACCAGGTGCTGGGTGTCCGCAGGATGGAGCTGGATTTCCAGTTGGTTCAGGGTGTCGGCTTCCAGAGGCTTGATGGTGAGCAGGCTATCAACAAAAAAACGGTAACCGAGCGGCGTAGGCACTCGTCCGGCTGATGTGTGCGGGCTGGCAATGAAGCCCATATCTTCCAGGTCGGCCATTACATTTCGAATGGTTGCAGCCGACAGCTCAAGACCGGAGACTTTGGAGAGGGCTCTTGACCCAACCGGCTGGCCTTCCTCAATGTAGCGTTCTACCAGGGCTTTGAGAAGCGCACGGGCGCGATCGTTTAACATGCGTCCATTCTACCTGAAATGTGGTTTAATTCCCGGCATGAGTCCACCCTTTCAACGCATCGGCATCGTCGGCAAGTATGATAGCCGCAATCTGGCGGAACCGCTCGAAAAGCTTATCGCTTTCCTCGAAATGCGCGGTATCGCAGTGGTTTTGGACCATCGCTCTGCCGCCGCCGTGGGGGCGGTCCAAGCCCCGGTTGTCAGTCTGGATGACATTGGGGCGCACGCTGATCTGGTGGTCGTGCTGGGTGGCGATGGAACGCTTCTCTCCGCAGCCCGGGTACTGGCCTGTCAGAATGTCCCCCTGATGGGCATCAATCTCGGGCAGTTGGGGTTTCTCACCGACATTCCCGCAAACGCCATGGAATCCATGCTGGGTCAGGTTCTCGACGGAGATTACCAAGAAGAGACCCGGACGTTGCTCAAAACCAAAATTATTCGCTCCGGGACCATCGTTAGCCGGGCAGTGGCGCTCAACGATGTGGTGCTGACCAAAGGGGCGCGAGGCAGCATGATCGACCTCGAAGTTTATGTGGATGGCCGTTTTGTCTATAACCTGCGCGCTGATGGCCTGATTGTGGCTACCCCGACAGGATCCACAGCCTACGCATTGTCCAGTGGCGGCCCGATCCTGCACCCCGATCTGGCTGCGATTGTTCTGGTGCCGATTTGTCCACATACCTTGAGCAATCGGCCAATTGCCCTGAGCGATCGTTGTACGGTGGAGGTGATCCTGCAAAAGGGAGAAGGCGCTTTCGCCAATTTTGATGTTCAGGATCATTTTGAGTTTAAACAAAATGACAGACTAGTGATCAGCCCGGCTGAGGCTGGGATACGTCTTCTACACCCCATTGGGCACAGTTATTTCGCCATGCTGCGTGAAAAACTGCGTTGGGGAACCAAGCTCTAGAGGGGCATTCATGCTTCGTGCCCTGAGCATTCGCAACTTTGTTATCGTCGAATACCTGGATCTGGAGTTTGATTCCGGATTTACCGTGCTGACCGGGGAGACCGTGGCTGGAAAATCCATTTTGATCGAAGCGCTCTCTATGGCGTTGGGGGCACGTGCCGAATCCGGCATCGTGCGTTCCGGAGCGGAGCGGGCAGAAGTGGTTGCAGAGTTCCAGGTCGCACAGACAGATCCTGCCGGACTCTGGTTACAGGAAAACGATCTTTGGTCCGAGGACGGTTGCATCTTACGTCGGACCATCGACTCGTCTGGAAAATCACGCGCTTTCATCAACGGATCAAACGTCCCTGTACAGCAACTTAAAACCTTGTCGGAATGGTTGCTCGACATTCATGGGCAGCACGCTCACCAATCTTTGCAAAAGGCTTCAACCCAACGCGCGCTTCTCGACGCTTTTGCCGGGACCACCGCGTTGGCGCAATCGGTACGAACAGCTTACAACCAGTGGCAATTGGCCAAACATCAATGGGAACAATGGTGCAATCGCTCGGAAGCGCTGATCGAAGAAAAGGCGCGCTGTCAGGAGGAGGTGCGTGAGCTCCAGTCCCTGGATCTGACTTTGGAAAGCTGGCAATCCTTGCAGGCGGATCAGGCACGTTTGGCCCATTCGGCCGGTTTACATGAAGGAACGCAGTTTGCCCTGGAGGTACTGTCCGAAGCAGAGGATGCGATTTGCGGCAGGCTTGATGGAGTGAATGCCAAGTTGTCTGATTTGTTGGCTTTTGATCCCATGCTGCAATCCAGCGTGGACCTGATCAAGTCGGCCGGAATCCAGATCGATGAAGCCGTGCACGAGCTACGCCGCTACGCCATGGGAATTGAATTGGATGATGCCAGCTTGCAACGCATGGAATCGCGTATGGAAAACATCCTCGGCACGGCGCGTCGGTATCGACTCAAGCCAGAGCAGTTGCCTGAACGCCTTGCAGAAGCCACAGCACGCCTGGAAGCATTGCAGGCCCTGGGTTCCGGAAACGGCCTGGAGCAGGCAATGCAGGCTGCTCAGCAAGCGTTTCAAAACCTGGCCAACACGCTCTCAACCCGGCGATCCGAGGCCGCGGAACAATTGGGGCGGACCATCACGGTTACGATGGCTGAGTTGGCCATGGGAAACAGTTTGTTCGAAATTGTGCTGACACCATTGGAACGCGCTACGGCAGCAGGACTGGATGAAGTCGAATTTCGCGTGGCCACGCACGCCTCTCAAACACCAGACGCTCTTTCGCGTGTAGCTTCTGGGGGGGAACTGTCACGGATCAGTCTCGCCATTCAGGCTGCACTTTCCACTGTCTCCGCGGTCCCCACTTTGATCTTCGACGAGGTGGACGCTGGCATCGGGGGTCGCGTGGCTGAAATTGTTGGCCTACTGCTCGAGGGATTGGGTCGGCATCATCAGGTCCTTTGCGTCACGCACCTGCCCCAGGTTGCCGCGCGAGGTCAACACCATCTGAGCGTTACCAAAACAGAATACCCAACCGGAGTTAACAGCACTATCCTGATACTGGACAAGCAAGCGCGCGTCGAAGAATTGGCTCGTATGCTGGGTGGAGTAACCATTACCCCGACGACACGACGT
>DAIDTL010000108.1 GCA_027457225.1 Ferrovaceae bacterium | reverse complement strand
CCATTATTCACGAAGTGACACTGGAACAACTCGATAGCGTGTTCGTAAAACTGATGAATGGAGAAGGTGCAGGAAGAACCATTGTTAAATTGACGGACTGAATTGTCGCGTCAGTCCTCGGCTCATAATAACCCATAGAGAAAGGTGCATCATGACGGGAGAAATACAGAAGCGCTTTCATGCGCGCTCGATCGAAGATCCCGACGGATTCTGGAGAGAGCAGGCTGAACTGATTCATTGGGATAAGCCATTCGAACAGGTGCTGGATTATTCCCGCCCCCCCTTTGCCCGCTGGTTTGTCGGAGGTAAAACGAATCTGTGCTATAACGCCGTTGATCGTCACCTCGCAGACCGGGCAGACCAAAATGCCGTGGTCTACATTTCCACCGAGACCGGACTTGAAAAAAATTATACTTTCCGGGAACTCCACGCTGAAGTTAATCGTTTTGCTGACGTACTGAAAAAGTTGGGTGTCGGCAAAGGGGATCGCGTCATCATCTACATGCCGATGATTCCGGAAGCTCTCTTTGCCATGCTGGCCTGCACCCGTCTCGGTGCCATTCATTCCGTGGTGTTTGGCGGGTTTGCATCGCATAGCCTGTCTACCCGGATCGATGATGCTCGTCCTCTTGTGATGGTTACCGCCGATGCTGGCATGCGCGGAGGCAAAAGTGTGTGTTACAAACCGTTGGTAGACGAAGCCTGTCGTCTTGCCAAACACCCGCCTCAAAATGTGCTGATTGTTGATCGTGGTATTGACAGGGAGATGGTGCGTATACCTGGCCGCGACAAGGATTACACTGAGTTGCGCGATGCCGTTGGTGAAGTCACAGTGCCGGTGGTATGGCTTGAATCAACCGATCCATCCTATATTCTCTACACCTCCGGAACCACCGGAAAACCAAAAGGCGTACAACGGGATACAGGAGGCCATGCGGTGGCGCTGGCAGCTTCCATGCGCCATATTTTTTGCGGCAAGCCGGGCGAGGCGATGTTTACCACCTCGGATATTGGTTGGGTGGTGGGGCACTCCTACATTGTCTATGCGCCGTTGATTCAGGGCATGACAACGATCATGTACGAAGGCTTGCCTACCCGCCCGGACGCGGGCATCTGGTGGAAGATTGTCGCGCAACACCGGGTGTCGGTAATGTTCAGTTCCCCCACTGCGATCCGCGTATTGAAGAAGCAGGATCCGAAGTATCTCGCCCAGCATGATCTTAAGTCGTTACGCTATCTGTTCCTTGCCGGCGAACCGCTTGATGAGCCCACCGCGCGCTGGATTTCGGATGGGCTTGGCGTGCCCGTCGTGGACAATTACTGGCAGACGGAAACGGGTTGGCCGATTCTCTCCGCTATGCTGGGTGTGGAAGAAACGCCACGTAAATATGGCAGCCCCAGTTTTCCGGTTTATGGCTATAACGTCCAGTTGCTGGATGAGAGTACCGGACAGAAGGTTGCCGCCGACCAGAAAGGCGTATTGGGCATCGTGCCTCCGCTACCTCCTGGCTGTCTCACCACGGTCTGGGGGGATGACGCGCGATTCGTCAGCACTTATTTCTCCCTGCTCAAAGACCGCAAGGTTTATTCCTCTTTCGATTGGGGTATTCGGGACCAGGATGGATACTATTTTATTCTCGGACGGACTGATGATGTCATTAATGTGGCCGGCCACCGTCTGGGAACGCGTGAAATCGAGGAAGCGATCAGCGGCCATCACAACATCGCCGAAGTGGCGGTGGTTGGGGTGGAAGACAAATTGAAAGGGCAGGTTCCCATCGCCTTTGCGGTTCCAAAAAACGCCAGCGGCCTAGTGGACTCAGCCGCATACCGGGCTTTTGAGAAAGAAGTAATGGATACCGTGGACAAGAGTCTTGGTGGCATAGCGCGCCCAGCACGCGTGCACTTTGTGACATTGTTGCCCAAGACGCGTTCCGGAAAGTTGTTACGACGGAGCATTCAAGCGCTGGCCGAGGGGCGTGACCCTGGGGACCTGACCACCCTAGACGATGCTACGGCGCTGGAGCAGATTCGCGCAGCACTGCAGCGCAGCGCGGATTGAACTTTCTGTCAATCATCGCTGATGATGGCGTCTGCTTCGATCTCAATCAGCATATCGGGATCGATGAGGCGCTTAACTTCCACCAGTGTGGTGGTGGGGCGAATCTCACCGAAGACTTGCCCATGGGCCCGTGCAATTTTTTCCCATTGATCGATCTGGGTGACAAACATTCGGGTTCTGACCACATGCTTTAGACTGGCGCCAGCGCGGATGAGTGCGGTTTCCAGATTCTTGAGGGCTTGAATGGTCTGGGCTTCCGGATCGCCGTGGCCTACCAGTTTGCCATCGGTGCCGGTGCCTGTGGTGCCAGAGACGGCCACGTGATTCCCGACTTTGACAGCACGGGAGTACCCGATGATGGGTTCCCAAGGAGAACCGCTGGAAATGTTTTCGCGTTTCATAAAAAAACCTTCTGACAGACATTATGATTGATTGAAGCAGGCATTATACTGTTCTTCCAATATGAAACCATCTCAAAAGTCAGATTTGCGTACGACCGTACTGGCGCAGCGCGATGCCATTCCAGAAAGTCAGCGGCTTTCCCGTAGTCTTGCAATGTCGCAAAAGGTGCTGGCTTTGCCGGAATTTGTCGCGGCAAATGTGGTTATGGCCTACATGTCGATGGGCTCCGAAATTGACACTCAAGCCATCGTTGAGGCCATTCTTGAACGTGGTTCACAACTGGTGCTGCCACGTGTGGATCGAACCACCAAAATGTTGGCGTTGCACGGCGTGCGTGATTTGCAACACGACCTCAAACCTGGCATCTGGGGTATTCGCGAACCGGACCCGGTGCACTGGCAAATCGTGCCGTTGTCCCGGGTGGACTTTATCCTGATGCCCGGGGCAGTGTTTGATCGGCAACGCCATCGCCTGGGCTATGGGGGTGGATTTTATGACAAGTTGCTGGTCCTTCCCGGGCGGCATGCGATAACCGTTGCTGTGGCCTTTGAAGAGCAACTGGTGTCCGAGGTGCCTATGGAACCTCACGATTTTTCGGTGGATATTCTGGTGAGTGACCATGACCTCTATCGCTAAACCGATGCGCCGCAAATTCTTTAAAGCACTCTGGTTCCATGGATTCCATCGGGTGGATTACAGTGAATGGGGTGATCCTGACAATCCGCTGGTGCTTGTTTGTGTTCATGGGCTGACACGTAATAGTCGTGATTTCGATGCGTTGGCAGACGCACTTTGCGATGACTACAGGGTGATTTGTCCTGACGTGGTGGGCCGTGGAACAAGCGAATGGCTCACCCACAAGACCGATTATGGCTATCCGCTCTACCTTGCGGATATGGCTGCCCTGATAGCTCGCAGCGGTGCGGAGACAGTGGATTGGGTGGGAACATCAATGGGTGGCATCATCGGCATGATGCTGGCCGCCCAAAGCGGTACGCCCGTGCGAAAACTGGTGCTCAACGATGTGGGTAGTATCGTCACGGCGGCGGCCCTGCAACGTCTGGCGAGTTATGTGGGAAAACCCGCGGCGTTCGATACCTTGGACGAGGCGGAAGCCTATTTTCGGCACACCCATGCCACTTTTGGCGCGCTCACTGATGCCCAATGGCGACACATTACCTTGCACGGGGTCCGGAAATGGCCGGATGGCAAATTTCGGCTGATGTACGATCCCGCAATTGCCACTGGATTTACCGGAGTTCCAGCGACGGACGTGAACATGAGCCTGGTCTGGAATGGGGTGCACTGTCCAACGCTGGTTATTCGAGGAAAGGAATCTGATCTTCTTCTGCCGGATACCCTCGCCCTGATGAAGCTGGGTCACCCGTCCTTGCGTGTCCTTGAGGTCGCCGGCTGTGGGCATGCGCCAGCACTGATGGATAATGCCCAGATTCAGGCAATTCGTGACTTCCTGTATGAGCAATGACAAAGTTCGCTTGTCCAAAGTCATGTCCGAACGCGGGCTCTGCTCGCGCCGTGAGGCGGACGCATGGATCGAGAAAGGTTGGGTGTTTGTTGACGGGGTTCGCGTCAGTGAGTTGGGGGTACGGATCGATTTAACCCAGAAAATTTCACTCGATGCCGGCGCCCGCAGTCAACAGCGTGCGCAAGCCACTGTTCTGTTACATAAACCGCTGGGATTTGTCTCCGGCCAGGCCGAAGATGGTCATAAACCGGCCATTACTCTTGTGACGCCGGCTACCCACTGGCCGGAAGACCGTGTCACGCGCCCGCTGACCCCCGCTTTATTGCGCGGGATGGCCCCCGCCGGTCGGCTCGATATCGATTCCACCGGATTACTGGTCCTGACGCGGGATGGGCGGATCGCCAAGATACTCATTGGGCCGGATTCCAGTGTCGAAAAGGAGTATCTGGTGCGTGTGGAAGGCCATCTCAGCGATGCGGATCTTGCCCGGCTCAATTTTGGATTGGCGCTCGATGGACGACCTTTGCGGCGCGCCAGCGTGTCTTGGCAGAATCAGGATCAACTGCGTTTTATTTTGCACGAAGGACGAAAACGCCAGATCCGGCGTATGTGTGAATTAGTGGGACT
>DAIDTL010000107.1 GCA_027457225.1 Ferrovaceae bacterium | reverse complement strand
GTGCAGAGCATGCATTGAGCCATGCGTTCGAAGAACTGTCGCAGAAAGACAAGCAAGCACCGCATTCTAATACCTGTGAAAAATGTGCAACCTATGCACAGCTTGGCAGCGCTCTCAGTGTTGGCCATTATGATTTTTCTCTGCCACAGGTATCTGATGAAGTTGTACTGCATTACACATCCACCTTCCACCACTTCAACAACCTGGTCGCCGATGCGCGCGGCCCGCCTGTTCTCCTCCAATATTTCGCTTAAACGCCGGTCCCTCATCCCCCGCGGATGACAGACTGCTTCTGGCAATATTTTCGGAGAAACACCATGTTTAAGCGCACTCTATTGTGTGCGGCGCTATCTGCGCCGCTATGTGCCTATGCCGCAAATGAACAAGTGCCGGGCTCTGCAGCCGGGCAAACTGAACAAACGACCAAAGCCGACAAGTTAAATGCCATCAAGGGACAGTTGCGTAATGCCGGTGGGCAGCCTATAGCAGGGGCGAATATCACGCTCAAGTCTACCACCGGAGAAGTCATTGGGAATACCACCAGCAATGCGGAAGGAAACTTCAACTTTTCCGCCATTGCGCCTGGCACATATGTCGTTTTGTCGGATAAGGCCGGTTACGAATACAACACGTCAAATGTCACGCTTCAAGCTGGGGTGGTAAGCACCACCATTACGCTGGCAGCATCGCAAGCACCTGAGATCAACATCACGGTGGCGCGTTTGGACAATGCCCGCAACGGACTGTCGCCTGAAACCGGCGGCAGCATCTATCGCTTCGCACAAAAGGACATCCAAAATTTGCCACAGGGAGACAGTACGCCATTAAACCAGGTTCTTCTTCAGGCTCCCGGCGTGGTCAATGATTCATATGGACAATTACATGTGCGCGGCGATCACGGCAACATGCAGTATCGCATCAACGGTGTGATACTTCCCGAAGGTATCAGCGGTTTCGGCCAAGCGCTCGATACGCGCTTTGCGCAGAATATCAATCTGCTCACTGGCGCGTTACCCGCACAATACGGCTATCGCACGGCAGGGGTCGTCGAAATCAATACCAAGACCAACTTCGAGAGTGGTGGGCAATTCGATATGTACGGCGGCAGCAACAATACCTTCAATCCCAGCGTGGAATATGGCGGTACCAAAGGCAATCTTTCCTATTTCGTCAGCGGCTCCTATCTGACAGACAACGTTGGTATTGAAAATCCGACGTCGAGTCGCAATCCGATACACGACACAACGAAGCAAAGCAAAGAATTCGGCTATTTTTCCTACCTGCTGAATCCGGACACCAAAATGAGTGTCATGTTCGGCAGTTATGATGGAAGCTTCCAAATACCCAACAATCCCGGACAACAGCCGGACCCGAACAATCTGGGCATCCTGCCGCGACTCGGTTTGACGGGATACAACTCTGCCTTGCTCAACGATCAACAACGCGAAGTAAATCGTTTCCTCGTATCATCGGTGCAAAGCTCGCTGAATGACAATATCGATTACCAGGTCTCGCTGTTTACGCGTTATTCCAGCACCCACTACATGCCCGATGTCGTCGGCAATTTAGCCTTTAATGGTGTGGCATCGGACGCTTTTCGCAGCAGCTCCAGCACCGGCATTCAGGCCGATGCCAGCGATCGCTTGAACGAGACGCACACGTTGCGCATGGGCTTGTTCGGCAGCAATGAAAATATCCGGAGCAACAACACGTCCGCAGTATTTCCGGTCGACCCCTCGACCGGATTGGTTTCCGGGTCAGCTTACAACATCGTCGACAACAATCCCAAAAACGGCAACACACTGTTTGGCGCCTATCTGCAGGACGAATGGTCGGCAACCAAAAAATTGACCGTGAACTACGGCGCTCGATTTGACCAGGTCAACGCCTACGTCAATGAGCATCAACTGAGTCCGAGACTGGGCCTTGTTTACAAATACAGCGATCAAACCACTTTGCATACCGGATATTCACGCTATTTCACACCACCGCCGACCGAGCTGGTTTCCACCAGCACACAGGCTTTGTTCCAGAACACAACGAATGCGGCACCAGGATTGAACTCATCGGTAAAATCGGAAAGGGCCAATTACTTCGATGCCGGCGTCACGCACCAGTTGACCGTAACCACCAGTTTGGGATTGGACAGCTTCTACAAGCAGACCCGGAACACCATAGACGAAGGGCAGTTCGGCCCGGCCTTGATCATGACGCCGTACAATTATGCGCAAGGCAGAATATACGGTGTTGAGTTGACCGGCAATTACAAGTCAGACAATCTTTCCGGCTATGCCAATCTGGCTCGCACTGTCAGCCAGGCCAAAGACATTATCTCAAGCCAGTACCTGTTTGATCAGGCCACGCTCAATTACGCGGCAAACAACTGGGTAAATGTCGATCATGAGCAAGCATTGACCATCTCGACCGGCGGCTCCTATCTTTTGTCGGGCACGCGCCTGAGCAGTGATGTGATATTCCAGAGCGGTTTGCGCAACGGCTTTGCCAACACGACGAATCTGCCTTCCTATGCAATTGTCAATCTCGGTGCAAGCCGCAAGATCAGTCTCGACGCAACAGGTCCGGTTGAAATAAGACTCGTCATCAACAATTTGTTCGACAAGGTCTACGAAATTCGCGACGGCTCCGGCATAGGGGTATTCGCTCCGCAGTATGGGCCACGGCTCGGCCTGTTTCTCGGCCTGACCAAGCAGCTCTAATTTTTGCAATCAAGCACGGGTTATGCAGGGCATAACCATATAAAGGAGTCTCTCATGCAGGAAATACAAGAAACACTACAAGCCATCAAATTCGGCGGTGTAATCATCTACCCTTTGTTGGCTTTGGCAGTTTTGGCACTGGTGATCATCATTGACAAGTTCTATCTGCATTGGCGCTACATCAGATTGCCGTCGTCGCTGTTCAACCTGATCGAAACATTCGTGTTCACTTGGGAAAAGCTGGATCAGGAACTGTCTGCATTGACGCCTGGAAATTACTACTCAAGGTTTTCCCGTATCATCATAGATAACCGCGACAAGCCGATCTGGTGGCTGGAATCGCGCGCCAGCGATGAAGCGCAACTCATCGAAAAAGGGATGGGGCGCGGATTATGGGTACTGGAAACCATAGTCACAGGTGCGCCCCTGCTGGGGCTGCTGGGAACCATCACCGGCATGATGCATTCATTCAATCTGATTGGCGGTGCTGGCCTCGTCGATCCCACCGGGGTCACCGGTGGTGTTGCGCAAGCGCTGATTGCTACCGCATTCGGTATCTTCATCGCCATCTTCGCGCTGTTCGGCTTCAACTTTTTGTCACGCCGCCAAGTGCAGGTGCTTGAAGAAATGGAGCGTCTCGGTACGCGCATGATAGACAATATCCGGCTGAGTCAGCACGAGGGAGGGGCCGAAAAATGAAGATCAGAAAATCTCGCGAATACAAACGCGGACGCATCGAAATCATCCCGATGATCGACGTGATGTTCTTTCTGTTGGCCACTTTCATGCTGGCCTCGTTGTCCATGCAAAATCTCCATTCGCTGCCGGTCAATCTGCCTCAAGGACATGCTTCGCCGATACAGGCAAAAACGCCGGTTACTTTGACTATTCGATCCGATAGCCAGATTTTTTTGGATAAAACACAGGTTACACTGGATAACTTGGCAACTACACTGAAGACGATGCTGCCCAACACGGATGCCAGTATTATTGTCGCTGCGGACAGTAGTGCACCCAATGGCATCACCGTGCAGGCGATGCTCAAGGCCCGCGAAGCCGGAGCGCAACATTTCCTGATTGCGGTTAAACATGTCGACTGATGCCTCGACATGGTTGGCGCAGGAGGATGTCGGTTCTCCATGGCACCGACTTTACTGGACACTCCCAGTTTCACTGCTGGCCTGCATAATCGCATCCATCTTGTTTGTGTATTCTATGGCGCATTCGGTTAGCCGCACACCGGAACCGGTACCTGTTGATGCCGAACTGATAGAGCTTCCCGCTTCTGTACTTCTGAAGGCCCCATCCCGTCAGAATGCGCCTGCACCTAAACAAGCTTTGCCGCCAAAACAAATTCAGCAGGCCATTTCACCTGTTCAGCAAGATCAGCCAAGCGTGAACCCGGCACCGACTGCTCCACCTGCCGCACCCGCCACGACATCTCCGGCAATCAACAACACGCCCGATGCAGATAGAAATCGCAGTGCTCTGGCAATAGCCCAACCGTTACCGGCTATTCCAGATGACTTGCGGCAAGATGCCATGAATGAAGTAGCTACCGCCCGATTTCACATTGCCGTCGATGGCAGCGTGACTGTAGAACTTATCAAACCGACGCAAAATCCGCGTCTGAACAGATTGCTTTTGGGGGCACTGAAATTCTGGAAGTTCTCTCCCGCAATAAGCGATGGAAAACCAGTTGCATCTGAAGAGACCAGGATTGTTCGGGTTAACGTCCAGTAAACACGAAAGTGATTACTGGACAGCGGGAGCCGCCAGTTTGCTTGGCAATACCTTTTCACTCCAGCAATCTCTCCATAATCTCAAACACATCGAGTGACAGTCCATTATGGTTGTGCAGCGTCTCCAGAGCGGCACGAG
>DAIDTL010000106.1 GCA_027457225.1 Ferrovaceae bacterium | reverse complement strand
GGGCGCTCTCCCATTTCGGGATTGGGTCGGGAGACCAGGCTATGTTCGATAGCCTTGAGTTCCTGGATTTTGCTGTTGAGCAGGTCGGATCGGACCTGTGCATCGCGCAACTGCTGGTTTAACTGATCAAGCTTGTCTTCAAGCGTCGCGCGATCCTTAAGTTCGCGACTGACCCAGGCCGTGAGTGGCGCCAGGGCTTCCGCATCAGCCGGTGGCGTGCGTGGCATGGCTTCCAGAAGCCCAAGGGCACGTGTCCGGTCCGCCGGGTTTTGACGCAGGGACAGCAATAGCACGAGGCGCAGTTGGGTCAACGCGTTGCGAGCGGGCAAGGCTTCCAGACGGGCAATCTGGTGATCGATCTCGATGGGAGCCAGCAGACGATCGCGGTCAAAATCTTCCAGTGTCCTTCGGATTGGGTCGGGCGGCAGCGCTTCGGTTGCCGTGGGTTCAGTGGAGCCCACGGTGCTGTCAGCCCCCGGGGTGGCGGGGGCAAACAAGGCGCAGGCGTTCAGGGTGAGTGCCGCGCTGCAGATCAGGACATTAATTGCTTTCATCAGGGATCTCAATACGGAAATGTGCCCCGCCACTGCCTGACAGCAGGGTGACGGTGCCGCCATGGGCCTCGATCAGTTCCTTCACGATGGACAATCCAATGCCGCTCCCTTTGCGCGCGCCAGGGGGTTGCCGGATCCCTTGATAAAATGGGTTGAAAATTTTGTCCTGGTCGCTGGGGTCAATGCCCGGGCCGGAATCAATGCAATCAATAAGGATGCCGTGCGGACCACGACTTAAACTGAAGCGGATCTGTCCCTCCTCAGGACTGAAACGAATGGCATTGGAAAGCAGGTTGCCCAGGGCGACCTCCATTTTCGCAGGGTCCGCAGAAGTCTTCAATGCTTCTCCTTCGACCACGACCTCAATATTTCGGGATTGAAACTGCAGACGCTGGCGACTGACCACTTCTTCCAACAAGGCACGCAAGTCCAGGGTGCGTCGTTCCAGACGACGCGCATCAAACGCAACCGCATTGTATTGCAACAAGCCTTCGATTTGACGCTGCAGGGCAATCGCATTTTCTCTCAGGATGACGATGATTTCTTTCTGGTTGCCGGTCAAATACCCCGTGATCTGGTCTTCCAGCAGGGCAATGCCTTCGCGCAAGTTGGCCAGTGGCGTTTTTAATTCGTGTGAAATATGGCGCAGGAAAAGCAGCTTGTCGGCTTCCAGGGTGGCCAGGCGCTGACGTAACCAGTCAATGCGCAGTCCCAATTGGCGCATGTCCGTCGGGCCGCCAATGGTGATGGGGGTGTCAGGACGCTGGGTACCCAGCTTGTCGATGGCCACGTCGAGTTGTTCAAACGACCAGGCCAGCCATACACCGAGAGCGAGGGCGAGGGCAGCAGCCACCGTGGCGGCCGAAATGCCCAGCCAGATCAGTGAACGACGCTGCTGCTCAAAATCATCAATCAGTGCCTGGTTGCGCTGGGTGAGATAATTTTTGGATTCCTGATTGATTTGCTGATTGATCTCGCCCAGCCGTCGGAATGCAGCAAACACGCTGGCATGATTGATGTTCTTGGCGTCGGAGGCTTGCAGGAGCGGGGTCAGGGTTTTTTCTGCCAGGGCCTGCCAGTCTTTGGTCAGCGGCAGCAGTTTTTCCGGAAAAATCGGGCCGAGGGCAGCGGTCACGACCCGGCTTTTACGCCAGACTTCCTTCAATTCCCTGCGTAATCCCGGATCGTTGAGCACCAGGTACTGACGCGCATTACGTTCCAGGTTGACTGTCAATTCTTGGAGTTCGCGCACGTCTTCCACAATTTCCAGGGCCCTTACAGGATACTCGCGGTTTTCTTCCTTGAGGGTTTCGACGACCATCAGGGCGCGAGTCAGCGCGCCTCCCAGCAGCAGGATGATGCTCAAAAAAGAAATCAGCAACAATTGCCGGAAGGACAACGGAAAACTTGCGCCAATCAAATAACGTTTAAGACGGGTCAGCCACATGCCGTGGAAAATCGCGTGGTTCAGGAGACTCCAGAATATACGCGATTATCACGGTACAAGCTGCGCCATGGCGCCAGCGGGGCTATCGGCGGGGTCCACTCGGACAGGGGAGGGACGCTGTAGGAACGGGCACGCTGAAGCACCGCTGGCGCATGACACTCTGCCGGAGTGACCAGCAAACGCAGGGCGCGCAGGCGGCGCCCCAGCCTGCTTTTACTGGTGAGGACCGATAGGGGGATGGCCAGCAGCAGAGGCAGGCCAATGGGCAGGAGCCACCACGCTGCACTGTGGTCCGTAAGGAAGGTGGTTAGC
Source organism: Ferrovaceae bacterium (assembly GCA_027457225.1). GTDB lineage: Bacteria > Pseudomonadota > Gammaproteobacteria > Burkholderiales > Ferrovaceae > JAJZRV01. The sequence continues at coordinate 2,374 of DAIDTL010000106.1, read as the reverse complement.
AACAGCGCCATCATCGAACTCACCAAGGGCAGGAAGCGTCGGGCGGCATCGTTCCACTGGAGCGTCCTGGCTTCACGCGGTGGCGATTTCCAGTCCAGGCCGATACCGGTAAGGGCAGTCAATACAAACAGGGTATGCGCCATCATGCGAATGGGGGCTTGCAGCACTGACAACCCGGTTTCCAGGAGCGTTCCTTTGATCAGTTGGGCCGTGCCGCCATAACTGCGCTGTTTCCGTTGCCACAGGATGGCAACCACCGCAAGGATGCGCGGCAGAAACAACAGGGCAAGGGTGACCATCCACAAGGCGATGAGTGTCGAAGGCAACCCGGCAAGGGGACTGAGGGTTGCTGTCGCAGCGGGAGGATTGAGCAGACGTAGGGCCAGGCTGACGAGAATAAAGCCAAGCCACAAAGGGGCCGACAGATAGGCCATGACACCCGTGGCCAACATGACACGATGCACCGCCTGGAAGCCGGGCTCGGCGATCAGGCGGATATTTTTGAGATTGCCCTGACACCAGCGGCGGTCACGCTGCAACTCCTCGATCAGATTGGGGGGTTGCTGCTCGTAGCTGCCTTCGAGGGAGGGAACCAGCCAGGTGTGGTACCCGGCACGACGCATCAGGGCTGCTTCGACAAAATCATGGGAGAGGATGTCCCCGCTTAGACCGCCGCGGCCGGGCAATGGGGACAGCGCGCAATGTTTCATGAAAGGGGCGATCCGGATAATGGCGTTATGGCCCCAGTAATGCGACTCGCCCAGTTGCCAGTACTGCATGCCGGCAGTGAACAGGCGACCCGTCACCCGTCCTGCAAACTGTTGGGCGCGAGCGTGCAGGGTGTCCAGACCACAGGTCTGGGGGGCGGTTTGAATGATGCCCGCTTTGGGATGGATTTCCATCAGGCGGACCAGTGTCGTGAGGCTTTCGCCGCTCATCACACTGTCGGCATCGAGCACGACCATGTAGCGGTAATTGCGTCCCCAGCGGCGGCAGAAGTCTGCCACATTGCCGGCTTTGCGACGCGTGCGCCGTTGCCGCCAACGGTAGTACACCGTACAACGCGTGCCCAGCGCATCACTCAGCATGGACCAGGCTGCCTGCTCGTGGGCCCGTATGCCGGGGTCGTTGGTGTCGGAGAGCACATACACGTCAAACAGGTGGGGGTCGCTGCTCGCGGCAAGTGACTCGCAGGTGGCGCGCAAACCGGCAAACACGGTAGCTACATTTTCGTTGCAAATGGGCATGATGACCGCCGTGCGTGCGTCCTCACCCAGTTCCAGGGTGCGGGCCTGCGCGAGGGATAGCGCATAGCGGTCGGGTCTGAGCTGCACCCAGAACCCCATGAGTGCCGTAAAAAATCCGGCGGCCACCCAGGCAAACAACACCCCAAACAGAAGCAACTGGGCGAGGCGCAGCACAGGGTGATCCCACACCGGCTGGGTGCGTACCAACAACATGGTGGCGCTCCCGGCGGTAAGACAAATCAGCGTGACCAGGGTGACCCGGCGTCGTGAGGCGGCGCGCTCCCACGGCGCCGATTCGTGCAACTCGGGTGGAGAGAGGCGCTTGCCCTGGAGCCAGGCCTTCAGACTGTTGATGAAACCAACCCAGGGTTGCGACACCATGGAACCGCGGCGGATGGTGGGGGCCAGTGTGGCGGAACGGTTGAGGGAAATCAGGTCAAACGGGTTCATGGTGCAAATCAGTAAGCAACAATCAGGCCAAACAGGAAATGAATTCTTAACCTGTTGAAACCAATCGATGGTTTCACAAACCAAGCAGAGAATGGGAAGGTGAGATGGTGTTCCGGGCGGACAGATTGTCGCTGGACAGTGACAGTTTCACGGAGGCTTCAAGCTAACGGGCTGAAAATGAAACGAATCAGGGTTGTCGCTGAGGAGAGACACCCGCTGGCGTTCGGAATGATCCCGGAGTCAGCCCATGTTTTTGCAGCAGACGATAGAACTCGGTGCGATTGCGTTCGGCAAGGCGTGCGGCATCGGCCACGTTCCCGTCAGTGACCTTGAGCAGTCCGATCAGGTATTCGCGTTCAAAACGCTCGCGCGCCGAAGCCAGGCTCAAAATCTCCACGGAAGGGGTACGCAACGCGCGCTGCACCAGGGAGAGTGGAATCAGCAGCGTGGTAGAGAGGGCGCACACTTGTTCTACCACGTTATAGAGTTGGCGCACATTGCCTGGCCAGGAGGCCGTGCTCAACATGCGCATGGCTTCAGGAGCAAAATCGTTGAGGTGTTTCCCGTACTTCTGCGCGAGGCGCGCCAGAAAATGATTGGCCAGCAGGGGAATGTCTTCGCGTCGTTCGCGCAAGGGGGGGAGCGTCAATTCCACCACATTGAGGCGATAGTACAAG
>DAIDTL010000105.1 GCA_027457225.1 Ferrovaceae bacterium | reverse complement strand
GGGTGCCGTGTTCCTTGAGATCCTGCCCCATGCCTTTGCACTCACGGCCAGCCCCGAGGCGGTGTCCGCAACGGTATTGGCTGGAATCCTGGGTTTTTTCCTGCTGGAGAAACTGGTCCTCTGGCGCCACGTTCATGTGCATGATCTCGATGCCGTCTCACATGAGGGTCACGCGCATGAGGCCCATCAGGGTCGGACCGGCGCCATGGTGGTGGTGGGCGATTCGGTGCACAATTTCGTGGATGGCATCATCATTGCAGCGGCCTTTGTGACGGATCCCCACCTGGGCATCGTCACGGCACTGGCAATCATTGCCCATGAAATTCCTCAGGAGGCAGGCGATGTGCTGGTGTTGCTGCATTCCGGGCTGTCCCGTGGTCGTGCCCTGGCGTTTAACCTGTTTTCCAGCATGGCCACGCTGGTGGGAGGGGTCATGGCCTGTCTGGCACTGCAGTCCTTGCAGCGTTATGTCCCTTATATGCTCGCGCTGGCCGCAGCCAGCATGATCTACGTTGCGGTGGCTGACCTCATTCCCGGGCTGCATCGTCGGGTGGATTTCAGGGCTTCGGCCTGGCAGGTGGTTTTGATCGGGCTGGGCGTGGCATCCATTCACTGGGCCCATGTCCTGATCATGGAGTGAGTCCCACGGTTCTGGCTTGAGTTAACGCGAAGGCAGGGATACCCTGCCCGGATAACAATCAGGGCGCAGGTGGCGCCATTTTATGAAAGGAAAAAGGATGAATGCACCGCCGGCTGGCAAGCACACCGTGGAACCCTTGCTGGAAACCTTGGGGAAAGCCAATCAGGCACTGATGGAAAATGTCGGTGCGCAACTGGCAGGATTCAATACGGAGGACTACCAGAATTTTCTGAAGGAGCTTTCCCAGGCCGTGGCCAAGGATGCTCCCCACTGGCAAGCGCTGCAAACGCAGTATTACGAAAACCAGGCCGCACTCTGGATGAACATGCTCAGCCGTGCCGCTGGACAGAAGCCCACCGTGCCCCCCCCTGAGGCTGCCGCAGCAGCGCTGACCGATCGTCGCTTCAGCGCTCCCGAGTGGCGTGAGAATCCCCTCTACGATTATCTTCGCCAATCCTACTTTCTGACGGCCAGCTGGTTGCGGGAAGCAGTGGAATCCCTGCAAATGGAACCGGCCACGCAGCAACGGCTGAATTTTTTCATGCGCCAGTACGTGGATGCCATGGCGCCTTCCAATTTTCCAGCCACCAATCCGGAGGTCCTGAAAAAAGCCATCGAATCGGGGGGAGAGAGCCTCAAGGCAGGGCTTAAAAACCTGTTGGCCGACATGGAAAAGGGCCGTATTTCCATGACCGACGAGTCGATGTTTGAGGTGGGGCGCAACATCGGCATCACACCGGGCGCGGTGGTGTTTGAAAATGAGTTATTTCAGCTGCTGCAATACCACCCCACCACCCCCGAAGTAGCTTCGCGTCCCTTGTTGATGGTGCCTCCCTGTATCAACAAGTTCTACATCATGGACCTGGAGCCTTCCAATTCATTGGTCAGGTATGCCGTTGATCGGGGGCACAGCGTATTTCTGGTGTCCTGGCGCAACATCGACGAATCGCTCAGGAATGTCACCTGGGACGACTACATCGAAAAGGGTGTGACCACCGCCGTTCGGGTCACCCAGGCCATCGCGGCAACCGAGCAGATTGATGCGCTGGGCTTCTGTGTGGGTGGCGCGTTACTTTCCTGCGCACTGGCAGCCCATGCGGTGGATGCGCCGCTGCCGGTGGCCTCGGTGACGCTGATGGCCGCATTGCTGGACTATTCGGATGTGGGTGAAATCGGGGTCTACATTGATCGTGCATTTGTCGAGCAGCGCGAAAAGCAGCTGGAACATGGCGGTGTTGTGCCGGGCAAGGAACTGGCGATGGCCTTTTCCAGCCTTCGCGCCAATGACCTGATCTGGCCCTATGTGATCAACAATTACCTTATGGGCGAAACCCCTCCGGCCTTCAACCTGCTGTACTGGAATGGTGATGGCACCAATCTGCCCGGTCCCATGTTTGCCTGGTATTTGCGCCACCTGTATTTGCAGAACGAACTCTGCCAACCCAATGCCCTGACTGTTGCGGGCCAGCCGGTGGACTTGCGCCGGATCCGAATGCCCGCATACATTTTTGGCGCGTGCGAAGACCATATCGTGCCCTGGAAATCGGCTTTCGAATCCACCCATCTCCTGTCCGGCCCCCTGGAGTTTGTGCTGGGCGCCAGTGGCCACATCGCCGGATCCATCAATCCTGCCTCCAAAAACAAACGGCATTACTGGGTCGGAGGAAAGCTTGGGGGTAGCGCCGATGAATGGGTGGCGTCAGCCACGACGGTGCCGGGGAGCTGGTGGATTCATTGGGCCGACTGGTTGGACCGCCTCAATCCGGAACGGGTCGCGGCACCACAACAGTTGGGCAATGCGCAGTATCAACCCATCGAGTCGGCACCGGGACGTTATGTCCTGGCAGATTGTCAATTAAAGTAAAAGGGAGAAATGGTGATGCAAAAACGGGTGGCTTTGGTGACAGGAGGCATGGGGGGACTGGGCGAGTCCATTTGCATCAAACTCGCGGATCTGGGATACGTCGTGGTGACCACGTACTCTCCCAGCAACAAGACGGCGGATGCCTGGGTGGCCGGTATGCGGGAGCGGGGCTATCATTTTCATGCGCACCCGGTGGATGTGAGTGATCCGGAGGACTGCACCCGGATGGCGGCCAAAGTGGTGGCCGAGGTCGGGCAAGTGGACGTGCTGGTCAACAATGCCGGGATCACCCGCGACATGACTTTCAAGAAGATGACCAAGGTGGACTGGGATGCCGTCATCAATACCAACCTCAACAGCGTGTTCAACATGACCAAGCCCTTCATGGACGGCATGGTGGACCGCGGCTGGGGGCGCGTCATCAATGTCTCCTCCGTCAACGGACAGAAGGGCGCTTTCGGCCAGACCAATTACGCCGCAGCCAAAGCCGGGATGCATGGTTTTACCAAATCCCTGGCGCTGGAGGTGGCGCGCAAGGGCGTCACGGTCAATACCATTTCGCCGGGATATATCGGAACCAAAATGGTGACGGCCATTCCCCAGGACATTCTGGAGGCCAAGATCCTGCCGCAGATTCCAGTGGGCCGTCTGGGCAAACCGGAAGAAGTCGCCGGCCTGATCGTTTATCTGGCTTCTGACGAAGCCGCTTTCATTACGGGTGCGAATATTTCCATCAATGGCGGACAGCACATGTTCTAGGCAAAAAAAACCCCGCAGGAAAACCTGCGGGGTTAAATCCTTTATCGAAAGGGAACCTTTACAATAAAGGAGGAGGAGAAGTTAAGACCAGGTTGTCAGGTCTCAGGCCGCAGCAGGTTTCATGGCTGCAGTGGCGGCATCAACCGCCGCCTTGACGCTGGCGTCGGCAAAACTGGCCACTTGCTTGGCGGTTTTGGTGACACCGTCAAAGGCGGCAGTGGTGGCAGCAATCGTGGACTTGACAGCGGCAATAGCCACATCGGATCCCGCGGGAGCGGCTTTGGCCACTTTGTCGATATTGCTGGCAACAGCCTGGTTCCATTCGGCGGCATGCCCTTCAAGCAACGCAGAGATCTGGGCTTGGGCGTGTGCTGCAACGTCGTACAGGCTGCGTGAATAGGTGGCGACTTTCCCGACACCGGTTTCGGTGAGCTTGGCGCGCAGGTCCAGCATTTGTTGCGGGTCGCGTACTTCGCTGAGGGAGCGCAGGGTCTCGCTGGCGTCGGCAAAGGAGACTTTGCTGGCTTCCAGTTGCAGACCTACCAAACGTTCGGTGGTGTCGAAGGCAATCTTGGTGAGTTGCAGTGCCGCATTGACTGCGGATTTGTTAAACTCGGTGACTTGTTCGGGCGTACTGTACATTTGGCGCACTCCTTAATAATAGGGTCAAAACTCATGGGTCGGTTTCGAATTCAGCCGCATATGCTGCGTCGCAACAATTCCCACGATACAGAGTGCTGCAAGGGCTGTCAAGCGTTTTTTGTGCAACGCAATAGATTATTTTACTGCACCGCAGGATAGGATATAACTTACTGTTTATTAAAGTATTGTGTTAGAATGATCACTGCGTTATGGTGCAAATTGTAGCGTAACTGTTGTGTGTTGCACAAATTTTTGAGGCTCCAGTCATGGCAAATCCGGTTCGATTGATCAAAAAGTACCCCAACCGCCGTCTCTACGACACGGAGACCAGCACCTACATCACACTCTCCGAGGTCAAGCTGCTGGTGCTGGGGCATACCGAATTTCAGGTGGTGGATGCCAAGACCAACCAGGATTTGACGCGCAGTATCCTGATGCAGATCATTCTTGACGAGGAATCAGGGACCGCCCCGTTGTTCACCTGCGACATGCTTTCCCAGATGATCCGCTCCTATGGCAATGTCATGCAGGGCTTCATGGGCAACTATCTCGAAAAGGGGATGCAGAGTTTTGTGGACATCCAGAAAAAGCTGCAGGATCAAAACGGCGCAATGTCCGGGGGTGGCGAAGCGCCCCATGTCAATGCGGACGTCTGGAAACAGTTTCTCAATGCCCAGGGTCCCGCACTGCAGGGCCTGATGGGAAATTACCTGGAACAGAGCACCCAGTTGTTTATGGAAATGCAGAGCCAGATGCAAAAGCAGGCACGCAATATGTTTGGCGGTTTTCAGTTTCCCTATGT
>DAIDTL010000104.1 GCA_027457225.1 Ferrovaceae bacterium | reverse complement strand
TACTGGATGTTGGCGCGCAGCGCGATGCCCATGGCATCGGTGACCGTCTCCAGGCGCGCGCGATTGCTGCCTTGCGTGGGGTCGTTGGGATAATAGCTGAACATGGTGATGTTCTGAATATCCGGTCCGCTGATCTGTGAGATCTGGTTCAGCGGGCCGGCGTACAGGGCCGTGGTGGTGCGCGTGGCGGAGGTGCCGCTGGGTGTTAAGCCGCTGATGGTGACACCGGTCAGGTTGCCGAAGTTGTCGTAACTGTTGGTGGTGACCTTGTAGTGCCCCGGGGCCACCGACGGCTCGCTGAGCGTCGCGACCCGGCTGTGAAAGCGCGGGTCGTAGGTGTAGTAGATGACACGGGCGTTCGGTGAGGCACTCGCACTGAAGATGCAGCCGGTGCTGGCATCCGCCGTTGTCATGCCTTCGACCACACAGCCCGGGTTGCCGTTGGCATCGTAGTTACCGTAATGAGTGACGTGGCCGTTGTTATCGGTTTTGCTTATCAAGTTGTTGTTGCCATCGAAAGTGGATATGGCATTGTTGTTGCCACAACTGGAGCAGCCCGGCCCGCTGATGCCGGTGACCAGCGTCATGCCGTTTTGTATGGTGGTTCTATAGGTGCTGACCGCGCCACGGCTGTTGGTGACGGTACGCGTGCCGTCATTGTTGTAGGCAATGGAAACACCTTCGATGCGGTCGGTCAGCACCGTTGTTTCTGCGCCGTGATAGCTCGCGTTGGCTCGGCCGGTACTGTCGTACTCGAAGTTGGCGTAGTGATTCACGGCGGCAGTGCTGCAGTTTGCCACCCGCGCGCAGTCGGTCATGCTGGTCAGGGCATTCGGGAAGCTGGCATTCTCGTAAAGATAGATGCGCCCCGAACCGTCCGGGTTGGTGACGGAAGACAGATTGTCGCCGGTGTAACTGTAGGTCCAGACCCGACCCGTCTGGTCGGTCACGGTATCGATGCGGTTGCTGGTATCGTAGCCAAAGGTCAGTGACTCGCCAATATTGGTGGTAACGGTGGCCAGGCGGCCTTGGGTGTCGTAGGCCAGTGTCTGCGTGTTGCCTTCGCTGTTGGTGATGGACAGGAGCTTGCCGAATGTGTCGTAGTTCTCGGTATGGTCATCGGCCGTCGTGTAATGGTAGCCGGTGACATTGCCATTGCTGTCATCGATCTCGGTCAGGTGCTCGGTGATGCTCGACTGGTTCACCCACACGCCATTGATCTTGATGAACTGGATTTGCTTGCCATCGGGGCGCGTGATGGTTATGTTTTGAGAGACTGTTGAGTAGATACTGCTTCCTTCGTAAATGGGCACGGTCATGACTGTCGCGCCATTACTCGTAATCTGGCAACCGGAGCCCGACGGAGTCGCAACCGCTCCACCGACCCATGACCCCGGCACGCTGGCCTGGAAGCTGTTCCAACCTAATTGGCAGGCGTCTTGCGCGCTTAAGTAGGTAGCACTTTGTGTCTCTCCCTGCATCAGCCCATCCCCGCCGCTGGGAACAGTAGTACTCAACCGCAACGTGCTGCTGAAGTTGTGTTGCCAGTTGGCGCCCAAACTGAAGTTGCTTTGCCAGCTGGTGTTCGATATACCGTCGTATATTTGTTCTTGGCTATTATAGTAACGATCAAAGGAGAGGCCCGTCAGTGTGTTGCCGATCACCAAGTCTTCCACTTGGAATTCATTGCCAGTGGCCTGATTGATGGGATCCTTCAGCGGGCAGAACTTCGGCGGCGGCCCCAGATCCTGCGGACTGGACTGCGTGATGTCTTGGAGTGTTATGTAATAGCAGGGTTGCAGAAAAGCCTCACCAGTATCTTCGGGGCCGATAGTATTGGTACCGGAACACGAATTTGTCTGCGTGTTGCTTGTCCAGCATTGCCAATCTCCGGGATAGTTTGGGTCCGGAGCGATATACGAAAGAACCTCGCCCTCATTCGTAAATGTGCAGCCCTCATAAGTAGATGTAAATGGAAGGTTGTGAATGGAATTAAAACTGGCTACCGAACCAGCACAAGCCGCTTCAACCGCAGGTGATGTATTAAGAGGTGGAGTCCCAGTTGCTTCGAAAGACTCACTGCCGTTTGTGTACACGGCACAGCCCGCGAAAGAATAACTTGCGACGGGAAGCAGTACTATGGTCACAAAAGCACAAAGCCCGCGCGGCATGGTTGAATCGGCTTTGCGCCGCAACCAATCACCACCATTCCGTGGCCGCTGCTCCAGATGGCGTGCATGTCGCCGTACCCAACCTGCGCAAGAACAGAGGCGTCGGTTGGAAAACCTCCTTGCCTGCGGCGCAAGGAGGCGCAATAAAACCTCACACAAGGCTCCTGCGCCGGCGCACGCACAGAACGTAATAATCCCCCCTGTTATAAACAACGCTGCAAGCCACGGTCGTGGGGCCACTCCGTCGCTTGATCGCACGCGCTGAATGTCGTTACCTGGCGTAGGTATAGTCGAGTCGATGTCCGCGCATCGATCACCAGCCACAATTGCTGGTGCGCAGCCATCCGGGATGAACTGAGTGAATGAGCCTATCCTGTGCATGGGCTTTCTGCCTGAATTGTTCTTGCGTTAGTTATCGCTATCGCGAGACTGATTCTCGCGTCCTACCACACACTGCGCCCTGTCTATCGTTGTCATGCAATGTGCAAAAGCACAGCCATGCGAATTATTGTGGCCAGCGCGCGCGTCTGAGTTTTTCGCCGCGCAGAACGCTCGAATCTAATTATTGCTTATCGTGAACGTGCTGACCGCCGGTCCGGTCACCGCATTTCCATTCATGTCGTAATAGCTAACGGCGGTCAGTGTCGGCTGGCCCGTGAACTGCGCCCCCATCGGCACGATGGAGATGCGGGATTCAGCCAGCCTCATCCCCATGTCGCTGGCGCTCACCAGATTCACCGTCAGTTGAGTCGCGTTTGCGGACCAACTGCACTGCAACTGGGAGTATGTATCGGGTAAATCCTGCGTAATTATCCTGACATAATCCCCGGTCACTGCCGTTCCTCCATTGGATATACTGGTAGCGCTCAGCACCATGGCGTGGTTGAAGGTCAATGAAATCGCGCCGAAGACTTTGCCGAGTGAGCCGGCCGCAAGCGGTGGACGCACCTCGTAATGAGACTCGGGTTGGAACCACGCAAGATTGCTGGCGCTCGTGGCAAATCCCGGTGCAGCACCATACGCATAATTGAAGGCATTACTGCTTCCCTGCCCTGGCAAGACATCAAACGCAATGGGGACAACGCCTACATTTGGGATAAGTCCATCGCCGCCCGCCGGGAAGCTTGCGGATGTTTGTACTTGCAGGGTGCCTGTGCCCACGGGCATGGTCGTCGGAAGGTCCAGGACTACCACGGTCTCCCAGGGTTCGTGCCCTGACGCCGTATCGATGAAGCCCACGTTAGGTACTGTGGTGAGATCATAGAAAGCACTGCGTTTATCCGCATAGAGATTAAACACGGCCCTGATGTTGCTGGTCAGATTAATCGGGCTTGGGGTTGCGGTGCTTGGGGTTGCGGTGGGAATAAAATTGACAGTGGTATTGGTTACCGTCATCCCATCCGCTTCGCCCACCCCCAGGGTGACGGTATCGCCTGGGCGTGCCGCCATCGGAAATGGTTGCGTCAATGTACACCCGGCGCCGATCAGAAGCAGTGAGAGCACGGAAACGGCATTCAGTGCTTTGGTTATTCCTGGCATGACTACCCCCGTTGTATTCTTCCTTGTTGCAGGGCAAGCGGATGGTGTGATTATTTTGGTTTGATTATTTGTTCCGGCAGTTCGGGGCGGGCCGCGTACGAATCCTATCCTTTCCCCATGCCTTCGTTTCTACACTATCCCTTGCGACTTATTTTTCAGTTCGACTGCTAATTTCGAAGCAAGATACACTGCCGAAATTAAAAGCACAATTATTCTGTGCGTCGTCATTCCCGGCCGGTCGAGGTGTCGCACAACTCCTAAGTTATGCGACACCCCACCCTGCTGTCATTTTCAGAAGGCGACCGCACCGGCTCATTGGGTTTGCCGCCATATGTGCAGCAGACTTCTGATCGGGAACGGTCAGGAGTCCCCTGCACCGTGCGACGAAGCCAGAACCGCCGAAAATTCCGGCGATCAACCGGCAAGCTGTTTGATGCGCTCGGTCAGGCGGCCGAACGCCTCGTTCACGTATTCCAGCACCTTGGGTTCTGCGCCCTGCGTGCGCGCTGAGGCCGGAAGACTTGCAGATTGCCGCTCGCACGAAATGCCTGGTAGCCGTGCTCATGTCCGTCACAAAAGGCGCGTTGATTGCCCTTGAGCCGTGAGAAGTGCCACCGCCTTCTTGTCGAAGGAAACGAAAGTTTCCCCGCCAAGCCAATTGCCCTCGTAGGCAATAACGCCATCGGCAAAATCTCCACCCGCGTCGAGCACCAGCAGGCCAGCCTCTACGGCAGGCCGGTTCACCTCCACGTTCGCGGCGGCAAGTAGTGCGCGGATCGCGCTGGCCGCGTCGGCTTGCTGGAAACCATATACCCGGAGCAGCACCCAAACAAATTCGCATAGGCACGGCAACGCGACCGCGATCAATTCGGCGTCGGTCAGGATCGTGGCAGCAACGTCCGCTTGTGCGGGATCGTCGCGCACAACAGCACGCACAAGGACATTGGTATCTACTGCGACCTTCATTGCTTGCCTGCCCATCCAAGCGCCGCCGCCTCGTTGATTTCTTCGATGGTGGCTACCTTCTG
>DAIDTL010000103.1:303-4825 GCA_027457225.1 Ferrovaceae bacterium | reverse complement strand
ATATAATAACTATCAGACGTAGAGCTGGAGTTTCCATGAATATCAATGAATTACGCTACATTGTTACAGTAGCTCAAACCAGAAATTTTCGGCGAGCCGCCGAAAAATGCTTCGTCAGCCAGCCCGCGCTGTCCACTGCGGTGCTAAAGCTTGAAGAAGAACTGGGGGTGCGCCTGTTTGAACGTTCGCGCTCAGAAGTCAGCATCACAACAGTGGGGCAGCTGATCGTGGAAAAGGCGGCGCAGGTACTGGAAGAAGTGGAACAGATCAGGCTGTTGGCGCGTCAGGGAAAGAACCCGCTTGTCGGCCCGCTCAAACTGGGGGCCATTCACACGGTAGGGCCCTACCTGCTGCCGGACCTGATTGCACAAATCCATCGCAGCGCGCCGGAAATGCCCCTGGGGGGGGAGGAAAATACGACGGCGCATCTTGAAGCGCAGCTGCGCAACGGCGCACTCGACGTTGCGCTGATTGCCCTGCCCTTCTCTGCGCCAGGCATTCTTACCCAGGCACTCTACACGGAGTATTTCGAAGTCGTGGTACCCAAAGGGCACCGCTGGTCCGGACGTGCCTCCGTCAGTTCTCCCGAGCTCAGCGAGGAACAGGTGCTGTTGTTGCCTTCCGTGCACTGCTTTAGCACCCAGGTGGTAGAAACCTGCCCGGATCTGGGTTCCAAACACGCGGCAGTGCAGCAGGGCAACAGTCTCGAAACCATTCGCAACATGGTAGCATCAGGCATGGGTATCACCGTACTCCCGGCTAGCGCAAACAGCCCCAAGTACCGCAGCACGCTGCTCGAGATCAGTCCCTTCAAGGCGCCTCCTCCGGTGCGACACATCGGCATGGCCTGGCGCAAAAGCTTTTCCAGGCCCGAGGTACTTAAGGTGATTCGTGAAGGAGTGGCCCGCTTGAAATTGCGTGGAATCACCCCGACCTCTGAAGCTAGTGATGTTTCACTGATCGTTTCATCAGATACACCAGCGGAATAAAAGCAATGAACAGGTATGCGAGCTGCCTGAAGTTGTCCAGAAAGGACAACAGCGAAGCCTGTTGTTGGACGTAGGCATACAGTGTCGCCTGCGCCTTGAGCGTCGCATCGCCAAGAGAATATCCTTGGGCAGAGAATGCTTGAGTCAAACTTTGCAGCGTCTCTCGAGTCTGCGCGGAAAAAACGTCCACGTGTGCCACCAGAGCGGACTGATGTCGTTGACTGCCCTGGGTCAGCCAGGTTTGCATCAAAGAAATACCAAAACTTCCGCCGAGGTTTCGCGACAAATTGATAATGGCCGAAGCATTGCTGCTCTTCACCATGGGCATGTCGGCAAATGCGGCTGTATTGATGGGAATAAAAAGGAACCCCAGCCCAATTCCCTGAATAATGCGCAATGTCGCCATGGACCAGTAATCTGCCTGCAAATCGAGATGGGACATCAAATACAGCGCTAACGCATTACTCAGAATGCCGAATGTAATCATGTGGCGCGCATCTACGCGATTCACCATCATTCCAATCAAAGGCATGAAGCACAGCACGGTCAGCCCTCCCGGGGACAAGACCATTCCGGCATCTGTGGCTGAATATCCCATCAGGGTCTGCACAAACATGGGTAATAGAACCGTGCTGCCAAACAGGATGAAGCCCAGCATGAAAATGAGAATGTTGCTGATTAGAAAATTGCGCTGCTGCAGCAACCGGATGTCCACCATGGGGTCGCGTTGTCGAAGTTCCCAGAAAGGCAACAGCAACAGGGCGAACCCGGAGACCAGGGTCATTGTAATGATAAAATTCGAATCAAACCAGTCTGCTTGTTGCCCCTTGTCAAGAACAACCTGCAAACAACCAAACCCCAAAGACAATAATCCAAAACCGATATAGTCGATCTTGAAGCCTCGTGCCAACAATGCCATACGCTGTTCGGCAAAGTGCGGCGGATCAAAAACCAGGCGCGCGGTCAGGTAGAGCGAAAGGATGCCCACTGGAACATTGATGAGAAAAATCCAGCGCCAGGTAAAAGTGTCCGTGATCCAGCCACCGATGGTAGGGCCGATGGCAGGCGCCAGCACTGTGGTAATGCCATAGACAGCAAAGGCCATGCCCCGTTTTGCAGGCGGGAAGGTATCCGCCAGAATGGCCTGCGAACAGGGCTGCAGCCCTCCTCCACCGATCCCCTGTAGGGTTCGAAATAAAATCAGCATGACCAGATTGGGCGCGAGGCCGCACAGCAGTGAGCTTCCAGTAAACAAAGCCACGCACAGCATGTAGAAGCGCCGACGACCCATTAGACTGGACAACCAGCCGCTGATGGGCAGCACGATGGCGTTGGCTACCAGATAAGAGGTAAGGACCCAGGTGGACTCATCCTGCCCGGCAGAGAGATCTCCCGAAATATGCCGCAACGAAACATTGGCAATGGAAATGTCCAACACTTCCATGAAAGTGGTCAATGCCACCGTAATTGCAATGAACCAGGGATTGAGTACCAGACCATTCTGGTCACGGGGTTGCATGACGCTACTGGCCGATGCGGTCATGCGCGTACCCTACTGGGCCTTATCCGTCAAGGTGACCTTCGGCTCCACCGACATACCGGGAACCAGATGTTGCAGGTCTTCCGGCTTTTCATCGAATACGATTTTGACAGGCAAGCGTTGTACGACCTTGACATAGTTACCGCTGGCGTTTTCCGGAGGGAGCAGACTAAAGCGGGAGCCCGTGCCAGCTTGCAAGCTGTCTACATGAGCTTTATAAACCCGGCCGGGATAAGCATCCACAGTCACTTCAACTGGTTGACCGGGATGCATCCGGCGCAGTTGGGTTTCCTTGAAATTGGCAATCACCCAGGGGTTGCCGTAGACGATGGCCATGACAGCGGATCCACCGGGTTGAATCAGCTGCCCCTGATAAAACGATTTGCGCGTCACGCGACCTTCCACAGGCGCGATCATTTGGGTGTAGGACAAATCCAGTTTGGCCTGGTCCAGGGCGGCGCGCGCTTCCTCAACCGACGCCTGGCCGCTCGCCGCTTGCTCGCGTTTTAAGGCCACCTGGCGCGGTCCGGAGCGTGCCTCCGCTAGTTTGGCTTCGGCTTGCAACACTTGTGCCGCAGCTGCGGCGGCACCACGCTTTGCTGCCTCCCATTGGGCCTGTGCGGCACGATCCGCAGTGGTCACCTGATCCAGGCGTTGTTTCGATATCTCATCCTTTTGGTAAAGGGCTTCATAGCGATTGAGATCCGCATGGGTGAGCTGTGCCTGAGCCTCGGCGGCACTGGCCTGTGCAGCAACCTGGGCACTGTTGGCACGTGCCGCTTCCAGGCCGCTCGAGGCCTGTTCGATAACTGCTTTGCTGGTCGTGGTCACTACCGACAAGTCCTGTTGGGCTGCTCCATGATGGGCCTCTGAAACCGCCAGGGCTGCTTCGGCCTGTTTCACACGAATTTCATAATCGCGCGGATCAATTTCTGCCAAAACATCACCTGCTTTAACCCATTGGTTGTCAGTTACCAAGACCCGCGTGACATATCCTCCCACATGCGGGCTGATCTGAACCACATTGGATTCGATAAACGCGTCGTCTGTAGATTCCTGGTTGCGGGTAATAAACCAAAGGACAAAAAATACCAGGACCACCACACCGGTGGCACCCAGAGCCACATTGCGAATCCAGGGCCGGCCAGCCGCTGCTGTAGGTATGGGAGTCTCTTCTGGGGTGGGAATGTCACTCATGCTGAGGCTCCGAAATTTCAGGGATTTCCATATTCCAGATGGCCTACGGCCAATTCGTAATTGATAAGTGCCATCTGATGGGCTGCCAGCGCATCGATGTGGACACTGCGGGCGCTGGCCAAAGTGGCCTGGGCGTCCACGACTTCCAGGTTATCAGCCACTCCATTCTTGAATCGATCACGTGCCTGATCAAGCAAACGCTCAGCCAAATTCAAACTGATTTCAGCCGTCGTGATTTGATCGGCACTGGTTTCGATAGCTATCACCGCCAGACGCACATCCTCCTCTACTTGTTGCATGGTATCGCGCAATTGTAATTCGGCCTGACGCATACGACTTGCAGCAGCATCCTCACGCGCATTGATGGCACCGCCCTCAAGCAAAGGCATCGTCAACTGAATTCCAAAGCTGTAGGTGCGATAGTCGTTGTGAGCCGGCGTCACACCGCTGGGTCCGATGTCTCCGGCAAGACTCAGGGCCGGATAACTTGCTGCCGTGGCTGCTTTGCGTTCCGTGTCCCGTTGCGTGACAACCTGCTCCAGCGCCAGAAGTTCAGGGCGCTGCTGCAATGCAGAATCAATCGATGTGGGCAAAGCAGGAATGGGCAGATCATCGTTTTGCAGAGGGTCGGTCAGCACCAGAGCGACCCCCATCTTAATGCCCATGGCCCGATGCAGACGCGTGTCGGCTTCGCTGACGCTACTCCGTGCCTGGCGCAACAGAAGGGTGTTGCGGGCATGAACCGTCTGGGCACGAACCACATCCACACCCGTGGCTAGCCCCGCAGTCTGTTGAT
>DAIDTL010000103.1:0-293 GCA_027457225.1 Ferrovaceae bacterium | reverse complement strand
CGCGTGCATCGAAAGTGTCGAACGGCCCCACCATGACGGGAAATCCTGGGAGATTCAGCCCCATGGCCATCAAGTTTTCAGTTTGGCGTCTCTGGGAAGCCTTGAAATCCACTGAAGGCAGAAAACTGGCAAGCGCCTCATCCGATCGTGCCATGCTTTCAACAGTTTGTTCACGAGCACTCAATACGGCTACCTGATGCTCCACTGCGAGTGCTTTGGCTTGACGCAGCGTGATGCGCAAGACTTCCGCGGCCGCTCTGTCCTGGTCAGGATTGGCCATCGCAGTAACATTC
>DAIDTL010000102.1 GCA_027457225.1 Ferrovaceae bacterium | reverse complement strand
ACCTGGCCCAGCGTGCCCTGGGCAGCGACGACAACGAGATCATCCTGTTTGATGCGCAGGGAGCCCATCCCCTGCCTCCTGCGTCCAAAATCGTATTGGCCCGCCAACTGCTGGATCACGTGATCCAGCTCTCCTCAAAAGGAAACCCATGACGCCCCTGGAAGTAAAGCTCCTGGACCCGCGACTGCGCGACAACCTGCCGGCCTACGGCACGGCAGGTGCGGCAGGGCTTGATCTGCGCGCCTGCATTGACAAGCCCCTGTTGCTGCATCCCGGGCAGACTGAACTGATCCCCTCCGGGATCGCCATCCATATCGGGGATCCGGGACATGCGGCGATGGTTTTGCCCCGTTCCGGACTGGGTCACAAGCACGGCATCGTGCTGGGCAATCTGGTGGGGCTGATTGACTCCGATTACCAGGGCCAGATTTTTGTGTCGCTGTGGAATCGCGGTCACGACGTGTTCGAGCTTAAACCCATGGAACGCATTGCCCAACTGGTGGTGGTGCCGGTGGTGCAGGTGGCTTTGCAGGTGGTGGACGATTTTGAAGCCAGTACGCGTGGTGCGGGAGGCTTCGGCAGTACCGGAAGACACTGACGTGACGGACGACAACAATCGTTCTGCTGCGCACACGATCATTCTGTTTGCCCATGGGGCGCGCGACCCGCAATGGGCCGAACCCTTTGAACGCATTCGGGATCAGGTCAAGCGATTGCGTCCCGAAGTGCAGGTGGTGCTGGCCTTTCTGGAACTGATGGAACCCGACCTGCCCGGCTGCGTGGCTTCACTGGTACAGCAAGGCGTTCGCCGGATGACGCTGGTGCCGTTGTTCATGGCCCAGGGCGCGCATCTTAAACAGGACCTGCCCCTCCTCGTCAAAGCGTTGCAAGTGGACCACCCGGGCGTCACCCTCCACGTGACCCCGGCCATCGGTGAATCGGCCACGCTACTGATGGCCATTGCAACCTGGGTGGATCAGCAGACCCGCTAACCCGGTTGATTGACGGCCCGGACCACCGGAATCCCCCACAGGCGTCCACAACCCGCAATCGTGTTTCGTTGGACTTGAGGCTCGTCCATGTTCCTGGCCCACCACAGATTGGCCATGCTGACGATGACCTGGGGTGTCGGTCCCTGCCATGCGGACACCAGCATCGGCAATGTCAGCAAATCTTCATAGCAGAATGAAAACAGCACCCACCGGCCTGCGATCTGCGTCATGCCTGAATCAAGAGACGGCCAGAGGGCGGAAGGCAGTGGGGCATCAGCAAGCGGAATGGGTTGCAGCGCAAGTTGCCAGCGCTCCCGGGTGGGCTCGACCATCAGTGCGCCATTGCGCAGTCCCGAGGGATCCACTCGTTGGGCGCCCAGGACCAGGGTCACGCCGCGCGCGCGGGCCTGCTCAAGAAGCGGCTGCCACCAAAAGGCTTCGGCGGCTGTCCAAGGGCCGACAATCTCTTCCGGCAGGATGAGCACTGCGGGGGCGTTTTTCCATTGTTTTTCCACAAGGGCGATCAATCCGGTTTGACGCGTCATGCGGCTGACGATGTCGGAGCCGGCGCGTGCAAGGGAGGTGTCCATGCCCACCCAGCCCAGCGGCGGCGGGGCCGGTTGATACAACACATTGGCGATCAAGGCGGCGATGCCAAGCCCCAGCGTCCAGTGTGCGGCACAGACAACACAACCCAGCAGCAGCGCGGCGGTGGCGACGAGGCCCCACACGCCCCAGGCGGGATACAGCCACCCGCTCAGGGTGAGGGGATGCAGCCAGCCCAGCGTTCCAAAGGGGGGAACCAGCCCCAGCAGCAGGGCCGCCAGGAAGGCCACGGCGTGACGCACGGAAGATTGGTCGCGCGGTTGCCAGGTGATCAGCCAGGGGAGCGTGAGGAGCGCTCCGTGGATCCCCCACAAGCCGAGTGCCGCCATGGAGGTGACGTGCGGGAGCACCCGGGTGATGGCGAGAGGTTGTTCCAGGGCACCGATCAGGTACAGCAGCAATACACCACCACCGGCCCGGGTCCGGGTCGGCGCGCGCGCCCAGAGAAGGGGTAGGGAAAAAGACAGGAGAGGTTGCAGCATGGCAGGACACTATCTGCCGAGGGGACTCCTGCGTTGCTGAAAAAATCAACGGAACGCCCGTGATCGGGCGCACCGCGCGGCGCAGGAGGTCAGCCGGTCAGTCCCATGGCGTGCGCTTTGGCAAGCAAGCCTTCGGCCATCCGGATGCTGGCAATATCAATCAGTCGCCCATCCAGGGAGACGGCGCCGCGGCCCTCGCGAGCCGCTTGCGCCATGGCCTCCATGATGCGACGGGCCTTGGTGACTTCAGCAGCGGAGGGCGTGAAAACCTGGTTGGCCAGTTCGATCTGGGAAGGATGGATCGCCCATTTGCCTTCGTAGCCCAGCACCGCCACACGGTTGGCTGCGGCAACGAACCCTTCGGAGTCGTTGAAGTCCCCGAAGGGGCCGTCAATGGGGCGCAGGCCGTAGGCACGACAGGCCACCAGCATGCGGGTCTGGGCCGCGTGCCAGGGATCGGTCCAGTAATACTGGCGTTGACCCCCGGCGTCCTTGTCGGTGAGGACGCCCGAATCCTTGTTGACCCCGCCGATCACCGTGGTGCGCGCACGGGTGGAAGCGGCATAGTCGGCCACACCAAAGCTCATGGCCTCGAGCCGTTTGCTGGATTGCGCGATGGCTTCCACATTGGCCATGCCAAGCGCCGTTTCGATCAGCACTTCAAAGCCGATCCGCTGGGTTCGTCCGGTGGCATTTTCGATTTGCGTGACCAGCATGTCGAGTGCATAGACATCCTGGGGCACGCCCACTTTGGGGATCAGGATCATGTCGAGCCGGGGACAGACCTCCACAATATCCACCACGTCGCGATACATGTAGTGGGTATCGAGCCCGTTGATGCGGATCATCATTGTCTTGCGGCCCCAGTCGATGTCGTTGAGGCCCTGGATGATGTTCTTGCGGGCCTGGGCCTTGTCATCGGGGGCGACGGCATCCTCCAGATCCAGGAAGATGATGTCGGAGGCGGAGCGCGCGGCTTTTTCAAACAAGCCCGGATTGGAGCCGGGGACGGCCAGTTCGGAACGGTGCAGGCGTGGAGTGGCCTGGCTGACGGCGGTAAAGCTCATGATGCGTTCCTCACAGGGTGGCCAGGGCGCGGGCCACGGTTTCGCCGAGTTCGGCTGCACTGGGCGCAACAAACAGGCCGTAGGATTTCATGATCTCGGCTTTCTCGGCCGCCGAATCGCCTTCGGCAGAAATGATGGCGCCGGCATGGCCCATGCGCCGGCCTTTGGGGGCGGTGAGTCCGGCCACGTAACCGATCACGGGTTTGCTCATGTGCGCCTTGATCCATTGCGAGGCTTCGGCTTCCTGCGGTCCGCCAATTTCGCCGATCATCACCACCGCATGGGTTTCGGGGTCTTCTTCAAAGAGCGCCATGTGATCCAGAAACGAACTGCCGTTGATGGGGTCGCCGCCAATGCCCACGCTGGTGGACACCCCGATGCCCAACGCGGTCATCTGGGCGGCCGCTTCATATCCCAGGGTGCCTGAACGGGAGACGATGCCCACGTGGCCGCGCGTGTAAATATGTCCCGGCATGATCCCCAGCATGGCTTTGCCGGCGCTGATGATGCCCGCACAGTTGGGGCCCACCACCAGGGTGCGTTTATCCTTGGGATAGCGCATCAGATAGCGTTTGACCCGCATCATGTCCTGGGCCGGGATGCCGTCGGTGATGACGCAGACCAGTTTGAGGCCGGCGTCAGCGGCTTCCATCAGGGCATCTGCGGCATAGGGCGGCGGGACAAAAGCGAGGCTGGCTTCAGCACCCGTTGCAGCCACCGCATCTTTGACGGTATCGAAAACGGGACGGTCCAGATGTTTCATGCCCCCTTTGCCAGGGGTGACCCCGCCGACGAGATTGGTGCCGTAGTGGATCATTTCCGTTGCATGAAACGTGGCCTTGTCCCCGGTAAATCCCTGCACGATCACTCGGGTGCGTTCATTGATGAGAATGCTCATGGAATCAAAATCTCCTGGTCATGGGGTCAGGCCGTTTTGCCGCGGGCGGCAGCAACGGCCTTTTCAGCGGCTTCGGCGAGGGTGTTGGCACTGATGATGGGCAGGCCACTCTGTTTGACGATTCTCATCCCGGCTTCCACATGGGTTCCGGCCAACCGGACGATGAGCGGGACGGTGAGATCGCGTGCTGCCTGGATGACGCCCTGGGCGACCCAGTCGCACCGATTGATCCCGGCAAAGATATTGACCAGGATGGCTTTCACATTCTTGTCCGAGAGCACCAGGCGGAAGGCTTCGGCCACCCGATCGGGGGACGCGCCCCCACCCACATCCAGAAAATTGGCAGGCTCGCCGCCGGCGTACTTGATCATGTCCATGGTGGCCATGGCAAGACCTGCGCCATTGATGATGCAGCCGATGTCACCGGACAGGCCCACATAATTGAGGCCATGCTGGTTGGCCTGGATTTCGCGGGGGTCTTCCTGAGAAGGATCGCGCATTTCGGTGACTTTGGGACGACGGAACAGGGCGTTGTCGTCAAAGGACATCTTGGCATCAAGCGCCAGGACGCGATTGTCTTTGGTGACCACCAGCGGATTGATTTCCACCATGGTGGCATCAAGGTCACGGAAGGCCCGATAGCACCCCATGATGGCGGTCACCGCGCGGCTGACCTGCTTGATGTTTAGACCTAGCCCAAAAGCCAGTTCGCGGGCTTGGAAAGGCTGCATGCCCACCGCGGGTTCCACTTGGACCTGGCGCAATGAGTCGGGGTTGGTTTTGGCAATCTCCTCGATTTCCATGCCGCCCTCGGCCGAGGCGACCACGCGGATGCGCTGCAC
>DAIDTL010000101.1 GCA_027457225.1 Ferrovaceae bacterium | reverse complement strand
GTGTTCGCGATTTCATCGGCGGCAATTGCACCGTCAGTTTGATGCTGATGGCCATTGGTGGTTTGTTCCGTAAGGGATGGGTTGAATGGGTGTCTGCCATGACCTACCAGGCGGCTTCCGGAGCAGGGGCACAGAACATGCGTGAATTACTGGAGCAAATGGGGGTATTGCATCACGGTGTGGAAACGCTCCTGGCCAACCCGGGGTCGGCAATCCTGGAAATTGATCGGACTGTGACCGACACCTTACGCAGTAGCAGCCTGCCTACGGGAAATTTCCGCAATGTACCGCTTGCCGGAAGCCTGATTCCCTGGATTGACGCGCCGGTCGAGTATGGGCAGAGCAAGGAAGAATGGAAAGGCGGAGCAGAGTGCAACAAAATCCTGGGGCTTCCTCCCTTCCGGACGCCTGGAAGCATTCCGATCGACGGACTATGCGTTCGAATTGGCGCCATGCGCTGTCACGCCCAAGGGCTTACGGTCAAACTTAAGCGCGATATCCCGTTGCAGGATATCGAACAGGCCATCGCGACGAGCAGTGAATGGGTCAAGGTTGTTCTCAATGAGCGCGAAGCCAGCGAACGCAACCTGACGCCTGCGGCGGTGTCTGGAACACTGACCATTGCCGTGGGTCGCTTGCATAAACTGGCCATGGGGCCGGAATATCTGGGGGCCTTTACCGTGGGGGATCAACTGTTGTGGGGTGCGGCTGAACCACTACGCCGCATGTTGCGTATCCTGGTGGACTGAGCTGTGCATTCCTTTGTTTTCGTTGTATCCGTCTTGCAACCCCAGTCCCAGAGTTGGCTGGATCAAGTTCTTCAGTTTCTATACCAACTTCAGTGGCCCGAATGGGGAGATTTCCGAAATTGGGTCGAGATTCATCCGGACGCCGTCATTTTGGTCGGTGTATTGCTGGGGCTGATATGCCTTGTGCTGGGGCTAGGTTGGTGGGTAGGCCGTAGGCGTGCGCCTCTCGCGATACAGCCTTTTGTCGAACCCAAAGTTTCAGTTCTGCCTGATTTCGAGAAGCAACTTGGAGTTTCTCGTGAAGACCTGGCTGAAGTGGGGCTGCCATTATTGACACCAGAACGCGAAGGGGCGGATCTCCCGGTTCGCGCTCTCCAAATGACCTCTCTGGAGGCGCTCTCCACTGAACATCTTATGGTGGTGGCACGTTATTGTGTCTGGAAAGGCGATGCCGAAGGGGCACGTGAGGTGATTGCACTCGTCATGACGCGGGGTGATGCGCAGCAACGATATGCGGCGCTGGCTTTGTTGGAAGGGCGTTGAGCGCGATACCCATGCGATACGCATTGGGAGTGGAGTATGACGGGTCGGCGTATTGTGGTTGGCAGCGCCAACCGGATCGGCTTTCCATTCAAGAGGCTCTGGAATCTGCGCTCTCCGGCATTGCCTGTGAATCCGTGGAGGCGATTGCAGCCGGACGGACGGATCGCGGGGTGCATGCCTGCAGCCAGGTCATTCATTTCGATACACTGGCGCAGCGCCCTTTAAGCGCCTGGGTGCGGGGAGTGAACGCCTTGTTGCCTACAAGCATTGCCGTCCTTTGGGCGCACAGGGTGCCGGAAGAATTTCATGCGCGTTTCTCCGCGCATAGTCGTTCCTATCAATACCTTCTGCTTAATCATCCGGTAAGAACTGCATTGATGGCCGGAAAAATGGGGTGGTATCATCACCAGCTGGATCTGGAGCAAATGCGTCAAGGGGCGCAGTTCTTATTGGGACGACAGGATTTCAGCGCGTTCCGGGCAGCCGAATGTCAGGCTAAAACGCCCCTCAAAACGCTGTTTCAGGTCGAAGTAGCTCAGGACAGTCCGGTATTCAAATTTTCTTTCACTGCTGATGCGTTCCTGCAGCACATGGTTCGCAATATGGTGGGAGCCTTGGTTTCCATAGGTGCCGGGCGCGAAGAACCTTCCTGGATCCAGGAATTGCTGAGGTCCCGCAATCGTACTTTTGCGGCACCAACTTTTTCTCCCGATGGTCTTTATCTGACCGGGGTGGGTTATGAAGCACACTGGCAATTGCCACAACACACGTCACGCTGTGACGGGTCAATACTGAAACCGGATGTCCGCTGACATGCCAACACGCATAAAAATTTGCGGTATTACACGACTGGAAGATGCACGACAGGCCGTCGGGGCAGGTGCTGATGCACTCGGTATGGTCTTCCATGCGCCCAGCCCACGTGCGGTCACGCCCGAGTTGGCAGCCGAGATCGTGGCTGGACTGCCTCCCTTCGTGTCTGTGGTGGGACTCTTTGTGAACGCTGACTCACGCCTCATCGAATCTGTCCTGTCACGGGTCCGGCTCGATTATCTGCAATTTCACGGGGATGAATTGCCTGCAGATTGTGAACGCTATCAGATTCCCTACATCAAGGTTGCACGCATCAGGCCCGGGTTCGATTTGGTACAATACGCGGTTGGGTACCGTCGTGCGCGTGCCTTGCTGGTGGATGCGTATGTGCCAGGCCAGCCTGGAGGTACGGGCAGGGTATTTGACTGGGCCCAATTGCCCGACAAATTGCCGCTTCCCCTGATATTGTCAGGAGGGTTGACGTCAAAAAATGTAGGATTGGCCATCCGCACAGTCAAACCATGGGCGGTGGACGTCAGTAGCGGCGTTGAATCTGCTCCAGGGCTTAAAGATGCCGGGAAAGTGCTGCAGTTCATACAAGGAGTGAGGAATGAAGATTTACGATATGCCTGACCTGGAGGGGCACTTTGGCCCCTATGGGGGGACTTTCGTATCAGAAACCCTGATTGCAGCCATCGACGAACTCAAGGCGCAATACCTGCACTACCGCGACGATCCGAAGTTTCAGGCCGAGTTTGCCTATGAACTCAAACATTATGTGGGTCGTCCTAGCCCCATTTATCACGCGCGGCGTCTTTCCGGTTTTCTGAAAGGGGCTCAAATTTATTTGAAACGCGAAGACCTCAATCACACTGGCGCGCACAAGATCAACAACACGGTCGGGCAGGCCATGCTGGCACGGCGCATGGGCAAGCAGCGCATCATCGCAGAAACCGGAGCGGGCCAGCATGGCGTGGCCTCGGCCACGGTTGCTGCACGGTATGGTATGGAGTGCGTGGTTTACATGGGTTCCGAGGACATCAAACGCCAAGCCCAGAATGTTTATCGGATGAAGTTGCTTGGAGCGCGTGTCGTCCCAGTGGAAAGTGGTTCTAAAACCCTTAAGGACGCACTCAATGAAGCCATGCGCGATTGGGTGACAAACGTTCAGAACACGTTCTATATTATCGGCACCGTCGCAGGACCCCATCCCTATCCCATGATGGTGCGTGACTTCAATTCTGTAGTGGGACGCGAATGTCTCGCTCAGATGCTTGAAATGGCAGGTCAACAGCCGGATGTGGTGCTGGCTTGCGTGGGAGGAGGCTCAAACGCCATGGGTATTTTCCATTCCTATATCCCTGACGAATCTGTTCGATTGGTGGGTGTAGAAGCCGGTGGGGAAGGGATTGCCACCGGGCATCATGCTGCCTCCCTTTCTGCTGGGTCACCAGGTGTGCTGCATGGCAACCGGACTTACCTACTGCAGGATAGCAATGGTCAGATTATCGAAACCCACTCCATATCTGCGGGTCTGGATTATCCCGGTGTGGGGCCAGAGCATGCCTGGCTCAAGGATACTCATCGTGCAGAATATGTGGCTATCAATGATGACGAGGCCCTTCATGCCTTTCATACGCTATGCCGCATGGAAGGCATCATTCCGGCACTCGAATCCAGCCATGCGCTGGCCCAGGCCATGAAGATGGCGCCGGCCATGGATAAGGATAAGATTCTGCTGGTTAATCTATCCGGTAGGGGAGACAAGGACATGGCCACGGTAGCAGAATATAGCGGCATCACGTTTTAACGCGCGATTGCCAAAATCAATCAGGAGTGATTTGTGTCCCGGATCCCTGCTACTTTTGAACGCCTGACCCGTACGGGGCGCAAGGCGTTGATCCCGTTTTTTTCGGTGGGCGATCCCAGTTTGCCGCTTTGCGTTCCCATCATGCATGCCATGGTTGCTGGGGGTGCTGACATCATCGAACTGGGCATTCCGTTCTCAGACCCCATGGCCGATGGTCCAACCATCCAGCGTTCCAGTGGAAGGGCGCTGAAAAATGGGGTCACGTTACGGGATGTACTGAAGTCCGCAGCCCAGTTTCGTCACGAGGACGGCACCACCCCTGTCGTGTTGATGGGGTATGCCAACCCGATTGAGCAAATGGGCCGTGAACGTTTTGCCAGCCAATGCGCTGAAGCGGGTGTTGACGGAGTGCTGGTAGTGGACTATCCGCCAGATGAAGCGCGCGATCTTGGAAAGCTGCTTGGAGCCAGGGGAGTCGATTCCATATTCCTGCTCTCACCCACCTCAACCGAATCGCGTATCAAGGAGATTGCAGCGTTGGCCACGGGGTATATTTACTATGTCTCGCTCCGTGGGGTGACGGGTGCTTCTCATATTGACCCGCAAGATGTGGCGCATCATATTGCGCGTATCAAGGCGGTGTCCAAAGTGCCGGTGGGTGTTGGCTTTGGTATTCGGGACGGCACAACGGCGCGCCAACTTGCCGAGGTGGCGGATGCCATTGTGATTGGCTCCCGTATTGTGGAAGAGATCGAGGCCAGTCCCATCAATGATGTGCCTGCAAATGTTGGGGCTTTGATCAATCGTTTTCGTCAAGCCATGGATGCCTGATCAATGAGCTGGTTCAAAAAACTGCTACCTCCGCGTATCAAACGTTACAAGAACAACAGCAAGGGTTCCGTGCCCGAAGGGCTGTGGGTTAAATGTGGTTCCTGTGAGGCGGTTTTGTATCGATCCGACCTTGAATCCAACCTTCACGTATGTCCTAAATG
>DAIDTL010000100.1 GCA_027457225.1 Ferrovaceae bacterium | reverse complement strand
AGCGTTTCCCCTTCCGCCAGGGCAGCCGCGATGAAGAACACCGGAAACTCATCGATCGACAACGGCACCAGCGATTCCGGGACCCGGATGCCCTTGAGGCGGCTCTGGCGCACTTCGATATCGGCCACCGGCTCGCCTCCTGCCAGGCGCTGGTTGTTGAGCGTAATGTCTGCGCCCATCAGGTGCAGGATGTCGATAATACCTGTGCGTGTGGGGTTGATTCCGACGGCACGCAAAGTGAGATCTGATCCCGGAGCAATGCTGGCCCCCACCATGAAAAAAGCAGCCGAGGAGATATCGGCCGGAACGTCGATGGGCATGGCCCGCAATACGCCGTTTCCAGACAGCCGGGTCGTGGATCCTAGACGCTCGACCGGATAGCCCAATGCAACCAGCATGCGCTCAGTGTGGTCTCGGGTCGGTTTCTGTTCGGTGACAGAGGTCTCCCCTTCGGCATAGAGACCTGCCAGCAACACTGCGGATTTAACCTGGGCGCTGGCCACCGGTAGATCGTAATGAATGCCGTGAAGCCTGGAGACTGGCAATAGCTGCACCGGCGGCAGCCCCCCGGGTTCCGTTTCCACCCGGGCCCCCATGGCCTGCAGCGGCTTGGCCACCCGCGCCATGGGACGTCGCCTCAGGCTGTCATCTCCCGTCAGGGTGACAGCAAACTTCTGTCCGGCCAGCAACCCCGACAGAAGGCGCATGGAGGTGCCGGAATTGCCGCAGTCAATCGGCTGGGCAGGCGCTTTGAGTCCGTATTTGCCCACGCCGTGGATGGTTACTCTCCCTTGATTGGGTCCTTCGATGAGCACCCCCATCGCCCGGAAAGCATTCATGGTGGCCAAGGCATCCTCGCCTTCCAGGAAGCCGGTGACTTCGGTCGCGCCTTCGGCGATGGCACCCAGCATGATGGATCGGTGCGAAATGGACTTGTCCCCTGGCACGTCCAGGGTTCCGGACAGCACCCCTCCAGGGCGAACAAAATAAGTCTGTATCATTAAATTCTCAGGAGTTTTCAGCCCAGCTGCGACGCGCTTCGCGGGCCAGCCGAAGAAACTCTTCCAGTCCGGTGGCATTCTGTTGGGTCAGTAGTTCACTTAATCGGTCAAGGTGTTCGCGGTAGCGGGCAATTTCCAGCAACAGCACGTCACGATTGGCAAGGCCAATGTCACGCCACATCTCGGGACTGCTTCCAGCAATACGGGTAAAGGCGCGGAATCCGCTGGCCGCAAAACGAAATAGGGTGTCAGCATCCACCCGGGTAGCGATGTCGTACACCAGTGCAAAACTGAGGAGGTGCGGCAAATGGCTCACCACCCCAAAAATGGCGTCGTGGCGAAGCACGGACATCTCTTCCACTTGGGCGCCGCAGGCTTCCCAGCATTTACGCATGATCTCGCACGGCAGTTTGTCTCCCCCTTCCACAGGGGTCAATACCACCGAACGATTGCGAAACAGGTCGGCCCGGGCGGCACGCACTCCGCTATATTCTGCCCCGGCAATGGGGTGCCCTGGCACGAAGCGCTTGAATGCCGAGCCCAGAATAGCCTGGGCCGAACGCACTATGGAGCCTTTGGTACTGCCTACGTCGGTAATGATTGCGGTGGAACTCAGAGTCGGCGTGATCTGCTGCAGGACCGATTCAAATTGACCCACGGGAACCGCGATCAACACCATGTCCGCCCCATGGACAGCGGCTGCAGCCTCGTGTACGGCACTATTGATGACACCCAGATGGCGCGCTGCAGCGAGATTGATTTCGTCACGATCGCATCCTACGATATGTACATCGCGAGTCGCCTCGCGCATGGCTAAGGCAAACGAACCCCCAATCAGTCCAACACCGATGATGGCCAGACGCTGCGGAGGTTTTTGGATGAGGTCAGACATCGCTTAGGCAGCTTCGCTGAAGCTCGCTTCGAGAGCAGCAAGAAAGGCCGCATTTTCTTGCTCCAGTCCCACCGAAACCCGTAAATAGAGCGGCATCTGATAAGCAGCTACCGGACGCACAATAATCCCTTGGCGCAATAAGGACTCGTAAATACGTGCACTCTCCCCCACTTTCACCGCGACGAAATTGCCGTAGGAAGGAATGAACGGAAGCCCCAGCCGCTTGAAACCCGCGGTTAGCTGCGCCAAACCTGCCGAATTAATCGCCCGGGTGCGTTCGAGAAACGCGCCATCATCCAGGGCCGCTGCGGCAGCGGTCAAAGCGAGGCTACTGACGTTAAAAGGTTGGCGCACCCGGTTGAGCAGATCAATGATGGCTGGACGCGCCAGGCCAAACCCCACGCGCAATCCGGCAAGACCGTAGGCTTTGGAGAAGGTGCGCGAGATCAATAAATTGGGTAGCGACTCAAACCAGGACACAGCATCGTAGCGATGTTCGGGCAAAAGGTATTCAGTGTAGGCTTCATCCAGCACGATCAGCACATGGTGGGGAACACGTTCCAGCGCCTCGTGCAGAATAGGCCCCGGAATGAAGGTCCCGGTGGGATTGTTGGGGTTGGCCACGAACAGGACGCGGGTGTCGGAGCGAATGGCCGCAATCATTGCTTCGATGTCATGGGCAAAGTCCCGCGCCGCCACTTCAATGCCTTCGGCACCTACGGCTTGTGTCACCAGCGGGTACACGGCAAACGCGTGCTGAGCATAGACCGCTGAAGTTTTACCGCCCAGAAAAGCACGAGCCACCAGTTCCAGGACATCGTTTGATCCATTGCCGAGAATGATCCGGTCACGCGAGACGGTAAAGCGTTCTGCCAGAGCGGATTTCAAATCAAAACCGTTGCCATCGGGGTACAGGGCCAGATCGGGCAACGCAGCTTGTATCGCCGCCACTGCTTTTGGGCTGGGGCCAAGCGGATTTTCATTGGAAGCCAGCTTGATGATGTGCGTCAGACCCAGTTCACGCTGCAACTCACTGATGGGTTTGCCCGGTTGATAAGGGGCAATGCCCCGAATATAGGCAGGCGTCAGTTCACATAAATCAATCATAAAGCGGCCACAGGATAGGAACCGAGAACCTTGCAGAACAGCGCTTTCTCTTGAAGCGCCTGAATCGCGGCGGCAACCGCAGAATCCTGCTGATGGCCTTCGACATCCACGAAAAAGACATACTCCCACAAAGCCGTACGCGAAGGACGCGACTCCAAACGGGTCATACTGACCCCGCATGCGGCAAGCGGTGTCAGCAGTTCGTGAATCGCTCCGGGACGGTTGCGCGCTGCCAGCACCAGAGAGGTCTTGTCATGGCCGGAAGGCCCTGGAAGTTCCGGTCCCAGGACCAGAAAACGGGTGGTATTAGTGGCTTCATCCTCGATGTCGGCATAAAGCACGCTCAAGCCATAACGCTCACCCGCCAGTTCCCCCGCAATGGCTGCCGAGCCTGGTTGCTGGGCGGCAAGTCGTGCGGCTTCGGCGTTACTGCTGACTGCAAGCCGTTCAGCCTGAGGGAGATAAGCGTTGAGCCAATGCTGGCACTGTCCCAGAGACTGGCCATGGGAAAACACCCGCACAATGTCCTTGAGCTCCGTCACTCCAGGTTCGGCAAGCAGCTGGTGGCGGATACGCAACTGGATTTCACCGCAGGCCCTGAGCGGGGTTTCAATCATCAAGTCAAGGGCATGGCCCACCGCGCCCTCGGTGGAGTTTTCCACAGGCACCACGGCAAAATCGGCCTTGCCGGTTTCCGTGACGCGAAAAACATCGTCCAACGTGGCACAGCTCAATGTGGTGGCAGCATGCCCAAACTGGCGTACCGCCGCCGCTTCGGAATAAGTTCCCGAAGGGCCAAGGCAGGCGACAGTGATGGGGCGCTCGAACGCAAGGCAAGCCGACATGATTTCGCGGAACAGAAAGGCTACCGTATCGTTTCCCAAAGGGCCCGGATTGAGTTCACGTGCCCTTCGTAACACCTGCGCTTCCCGTTCAGGCCGATAGAGCACCCCTGTCTTGAGTGTGCCGATTTCGCCTGCGGCGCGCGCACGTGCATTGAGCAGGCGCAGTATCTCAAGATCGATCTGGTCGATCTTCTCTCTCAGCAACTGTAGCGAAATTTCTGGTTTTGGGTCAGCCATATCGACGCTCGAAGTCTGCCATGAATGATACCAGCGCTTTTACCCCTTCCATGGACATCGCATTGTAGATTGACGCCCGCATTCCGCCTACCACCCGGTGTCCACGCAGCTGGTGCAAGCCATGTGACGCAGCCTCTTTCAAAAAAACTTCATCCAGGGACGGCTCGCGCAAATGAAACGGGATGTTCATGCGCGAACGATCCTGATGCTTGACGCGGGACCGGTAAAATTCGCTACTGTCCAGAAAATCATACAGCACCCGGGATTTTTGGGTATTGATCCGTTCCATGGCTTGCAATCCGCCTTGCCGCTTGATCCACTGAAACACCAATCCAGCCACCCAGATGGTAAAGGTGGGGGGAGTATTCAACATGGAATGGGCGTGCACCTGATCGTGATAATTCATCAGAAATGGCGTCCCCGGGGCAGCCGGCTTGAGCAGATCATCGCGAATAATCGCAATGCTGAGTCCCGCAGGGCCGATATTCTTTTGAGCGCCTGCGTAGATCAAGCCGAATTTTGAAATATCCATGGGTCGTGACAGAAAGTGCGAGGACATATCCACCACCAGCGGAACCTTGCCCACATCCGGTATCCAAAAAAACTCCAGACCATCAATGGTTTCGTTGGAGCAGTAATGAACATACGCCGCTTTGGAATCGAGGCGCCACTCGCGAGGGTCCGGAATCGCGCAAAACTGATCCACGCGATTGGAAGCCGCGATGTTGACGTTGCAATAACGCCGCCCTTCTTCGATGGCCCGATAAGACCAGTAACCGGTTTCGATATAATCGGCACGCGTATTGCCTTGCAACAGATTGAGCGGAATCATGTCCCAATGGGCACTGGCCCCTTCCTGACAGAACACCACCCGATAG
>DAIDTL010000099.1:311-5005 GCA_027457225.1 Ferrovaceae bacterium | reverse complement strand
GAATACAGGATCCTTCGTTACTGTTTGGACGCATGGCACCTGTCATCCTGGAAGTCGGTTTTGGCATGGGTGAAACCACCATTGCCATCGCACAGTCCATGCCAGAAAAGAATTTTCTGGCTATCGATGTCCACATGCCGGGCATTGGTAGCCTCCTCAAACGTATTGCTGAAACCGGAGTCACCAATGTCCGCGTCATGCGTCACGATGCTGTCGAGGTTGTCCGGGACATGGTGACACCTGCATCGCTGGACGGCATTCATATTTTTTTCCCCGATCCTTGGCCCAAGGCGAGGCACCATAAGCGTCGCTTGATCCAGCCTGCTTTCGTACAATTGCTGGCAAACCGCCTGAAACGGGGAGGGGGATTGCATCTGGCTACGGATTGGGAAAATTATGCACAGCAGATGCTGGAAGTACTTAACGCCGAACCCCAACTGGAGAATACGGCCAGTACTTACGCAGAACGCCCCTCCTACCGCCCATTGACCAAATTTGAGGAGCGCGGTTTGCGACTGGGGCATGTTGTATGGGACCTGCTGTTCAGGAAAGTTTAATAGCGCACCCCTTCCCGTTCCAGCAAAGCCCGCTTGATTTCCAATCCCAGTCCAAATCCACCCAGTCCACCATTGCTGGCCACTACACGGTGACAAGGCACCAGAAACGGAGCCGGATTGGCGCCACAGGCGCTTCCCACAGCACGGGCGGCGCGCGGGCGGCCCAGGTGTGTCGCCAACTGCCCGTAAGTCCATACTGATCCGGCCGGGATGCCTTGCAGTGTTTTCCAAACGCTCTGCTGAAAGGAAGTCCCGGTAATATCCAGTGGGGCCCGCCAAACTTTGTCGGGCTCTTCGACAGCCCCTACTACCGCATTGATCCAGTTCTCAAAAACCTGCCTTTCGAGCACCGGGGTTGTCTGTGCCCTGCTTCCTTTGCCAGACCATTCCAGATGAGGAAACTGCCGGTTCACTTCAAGCAGCACCTGATTTCGGTCCGGCGCCAGGAAAATCCAACGCAACCCCTTGGCACTTGCCACCACCGTTAACCAGCCCAGCGACGTATGTTTCACACGTGCCTCAAGATTGTTCATGTTCCCTCCGGCAAAAAATGTTGCAATAACTCGTTTAGAAATTGCTGCCCGCGCAAGGTAGGTCGAACCCGCTGCCAGTCTCGCGTGATTAACCCCAGAGCCTCCACCCGATCCAAAATCGGCACAATGCTCAACAATGGCACACCTGTCCGTTGTTCATACAGCGCCGCAGAAACACCATCACACAGACGCAGCGCATTCATCATGAACTCGAACGGAATTGCTCCGGGTGTCACCTCATGCGTTTCCTGAACGGCGCTGCCCTGAGCCATGGCTTTCATGTAGGCTTCCGGATGCTTGTACCGCATCTGACGGACAATCTTGTCCTGAAATGACAACTTGCTGTGGGCTCCGGCCCCAATACCGAGATAGTCCCCAAAGGTCCAGTAGTTAAGATTATGCGCGCAGCGAAAACCAGGTCTGGCAAAAGCCGAAGTTTCATAGTGATCAAATCCGCCCTGGGTCATACGCTCAAGAATGGTTTCTCCCATCTGCGCTGCCAGGTCATGATCCGGAAGCGCTGGAGGGTCATGGTAGAAGGGTGTATTAGGTTCCAGCGTCAATTGATAACTCGACAGATGCGTTGGTTTGAAAGCTAGTGCGGTATCAATGTCCGCCAATGCCTGATCCAGGGTCTGTCCAGGTAACCCATACATCAGATCCAGGTTGAAGTTGTCGAAATGATGTGCCGCAATGTCTACGGCTCGGCGTGCGGCGTCGGCATCATGAATGCGTCCAAGCGCCTTGAGATGAGGGTCGTGAAAACTTTGAACACCAATCGACAGGCGATTGATTACGGCACGCCGATAAGCCCCGAAACGCGCTCCCTCAAAGGTTCCGGGGTTGGCTTCAAGCGTGATCTCCACATCCGGAGCCAATAGCAGACGCGCCCGAATGGCGGCGAGGCACTCATCCATGCCTCCTTCGGACAACAGGCTGGGCGTCCCTCCCCCAAAAAAGACCGACCGCACCTGACGCCCCCATACCCAGGGCAAAGCTGACTCGAGATCAGTAATCAAAGCATGGATGTAACGGGCTTCTGGCAAATCGCCCCGCAGTTCATGAGAATTGAAATCGCAATACGGACATTTCTGAATACACCAGGGTAGATGCACGTAGAGTGAGAGGGGGGGTGGGGTGGCAATGCGGATGACCGCACCGTTCATGATCTGCATGGCACCACCATATCAAACCAAAGCGTTGGTGCGAAGCCGGGCCAACAACTGAGCCAAGGCCTGTGCTCTGTGACTGATCCGGTTTTTATCTTTAATTGCAAGCTCTGCCGCGGTACATCCCTGTTCAGGAAGATAGAAGTAAGGGTCATACCCAAACCCTTCCTGTCCCCGCGGAGACAAAACAATCTCCCCCTCCCACCGGCCCTCAGTAATCAATGGCTCTGGATCCTGGGCAAAACGCACCAGAACCAGGACGCAATAGTAATGGGCACGGCGATCTTCAACGCCTTGCAGATCGAAAACCAGTTTTTGATTGTTGCGCAGATCAGACTTGGGCTCGCCGACATAATGTGCCGATAGGACTCCTGGCGCACCCCCCAGTGCGTTTACGCATAAGCCGGAATCATCCGCTAACGCCGGAAGCCCGCTGTGAAATGCTGCATTTCGCGCCTTGGCGAGCGCATTCTCGACGAAAGTGAAATAAGGCTCGGGGGCTTCCTGAATATTCAGGTCGTCCTGGGGAATTACGGTCAGCTCGAATGGCTGCAATAGTGCCTGTAATTCACGAAGCTTTCCTGGATTTTTACTGGCTAACACCAGGCGCTTTATCATGATCCTGCTGACGGCAATCCCTGCGCCTGTCGCTGACAGGCAAAGAGTTCCTTACAACCTGCGGTCGCCAAATCCAGCAACAGGTTTACATCGGTACGCTGGAAAGGTACGCCTTCGGCCGTTCCCTGGATTTCGACGAAATGGCCGTCACCCGTCATGACCACATTCATGTCCGTATCGCAGCACGAATCTTCGTCGTAGTCCAGGTCGAGGATTGGAATCCCTTCAAAAATTCCGACCGATACGGCTGCAACGGGCTGCAAGATGGGGGATTGCTCCAGCAAGCCATCCCGCAACAGACACGCAATGGCATCTTCCACGGCAAGGTAGGCTCCGGTGATACTGGCTGTTCGCGTTCCGCCATCCGCCTGCAGCACGTCGCAATCAATTTGTAGCGTACGTTCGCCCAACAGTCGAAGATCAACCACCGCACGCAGGGAGCGCCCGATCAGGCGTTGAATCTCCTGGGTACGGCCGGATTGTTTGCCAAATACCGCTTCGCGCTTGCTACGGGTGTGGGTGGCGCGCGGCAGCATGCCATACTCTGCAGTCAGCCAGCCTTTTCCCTGGCCCTTGAGAAATCCCGGCACCTTATCGTCCACACTCGCATTGCAAAGGACTCGGGTGTCGCCAAACTCCACCAGGACCGAACCCTCGGCATGCCGGGTATATTTTCGCGTGAATCGAATAGTGCGCAGTTGATCAGGGCGGCGTTGACTGGGGCGCATGAGCTTTCTCGGTGATTTCTAAGTATTCCAAACCGTCAGTTTACCGCCTTTAATGAGACAACTGGGGTATGATGGCGCGTCTGAAACCGTCGATGAGCCTGCCACAGTGGCAACCGTTTACAGTATGACTGGATTCTCAGCGGCTACCCGAGACCTGCCTTGGGGTACGTTAGCGCTGGAACTCAAAAGCGTTAATCATCGCTACCTTGAAATCCAGTTTCGCACTCCCGAACCTTTGCGCCTGCTTGAACCCGGACTGCGCGATCGCATCAGCGCCAGCTTGAAACGGGGCAAAGTCGATTGCCGCATCGAATGGCACCGTGTAGAAACAAATACACCGGCCTCTTCACCAAATACGCTTGCCCTGGAACAGCTGCGTGCCGCCAGCACCATTGTGCAAGAAGTGTTCCCGGATGCAACCCCCCTGTCAGTGGGCGAAATACTGCAGTGGCCCGGGGTGTTGCGCCAGGATCCAGATGCTGAAATTTCCCTGGAAGCTGATTGTCAGGCCTTGGCGGACTCCGTCCTGCAAGCCTTGACTGAAACACGGGCCCGGGAAGGGGCCAAACTAAAGGATTTCTTGCTGAAGCGCGTGGATGACATGACGTGTTTGGCAGATACCCTGTCTCCTTTGGTTCCAGCTTTGATTACGGCCTTCCAGGAAAGACTGTCTGCACGCTTGCGCGATGCTCTTGGCACCTACGAAGAAGAACGCGTGCGGCAGGAAGTAATTTTACTTTCGGCACGAATCGACATCGAAGAAGAAATTTCCCGCCTCAAAGTACACCTCCAGGAGGTTCGACACATCCTGGAATCCGGTGGTGCCATTGGCAAACGTCTCGACTTCATGATGCAGGAACTACAGCGAGAGGCCAATACACTGGGATCGAAGTCCGTCTCCACCGATGTCTCGCGGGTTTCGATGGACATGAAGGTCCTGATAGAGCAAATGCGTGAGCAAATCCAGAATATCGAATGAACGGTCAAATCTTCATCATCGCGGCCCCTTCAGGAGCCGGAAAATCCAGTCTGGTGGCCGCCCTGATAGCGGCTGACTCCGGCATCAGGCTGTCCATTTCGCACACAACC
>DAIDTL010000099.1:0-301 GCA_027457225.1 Ferrovaceae bacterium | reverse complement strand
CGCTGTTCATGGATGCCATCAGCATTTTCATTCTGCCACCGTCGCTGGAAAGCCTGCGTTAGCGGCTCCTGGCACGCGGCAAAGACCCCTTGGCCGTCATCGACCAGCGCCTGGCTTTGGCACGGGAAGATCTAAGTCATGAGAATGAGTTCGATTATGCTATTATTAACAATGAGTTCGCCGAAGCGGCGAAGGATCTGACTGCAATCGTGCGTGCTGCGCGGTGCCGCCGCAGTCGGCAATATCCCCGCTACGCCGGTTTGTTACGTTAATGACATCTAATTGAAGGTTTCCCATGGCC
>DAIDTL010000098.1 GCA_027457225.1 Ferrovaceae bacterium | reverse complement strand
ACGGTGTTTCGGGACGATTCCGACAGGCTGTAATTATATACAGCCATGGCTTGAAAACAAGGAACGCCCATGTCTCCGCCACGAATAGCAGAGTTTTATGCGCCATCGGATAAATCCAGCAGGTTACTGTTTTGCTGTTATCCTGACTTTTCCCCATTTTTGCCCGACCCTGTCCCACGACATGGTGTGACCTGCGCCTCGTAAATAATACCGCCGGGAATCTAGTAAAGTCTGGATTAATATTTCAAAACTGTTTAAATTCCGCAATGAGCCGGAAACGCGTTCGATTTGAAGAAGCTACCTTTTAGATGCGGATGGGAGAAGCGTATGCGATTGATCAAGGCCCAGGTACAAAAATACCGCAGCATTCGTGATACCGGAATATTTGATGTCGATCTGGGGAAAACCATTTTTGTCGGACCTAATGAGTCAGGCAAGACGGCATTGTTTCGGGCGCTTCAGCAAATCAATCCGCCAGCCGGGACACCGAAATTTGAAGCATTGCGGGATTATCCACGTTCCGAATATAACGACATCACCAGTGGAAAAGTCAAACCCGGAAACGTTACGGTCGTTACAGGCTGGTTTCAGCTGGATCTGGAAGACAAATCCGCAATTCCAGAATTGTTCCGTGAGTGCGTCTATGTCATTGGCCGACAACTGAACAATTTTGAGTGGCACAAATTGGAAGGCGGCCCTGAAGTGCCGCAGTACGTGGCTATATTCAAGGACCTGTTACGACTCGCCGCACATGTCGATGGAAGGTTGCCCAAACCTGCCGATGGCCAGGCAGAACCACCAAAACCAAGCGCCCACCTCGCAGACATCACCAAGGAATGGACGGACGACACACTCATTGAAGGGAAGCATGCAGCCGATTTAAAGAGTTGGCTTGATGGGGTATTGAAGTACGTGGAAGAAGGCAACACGGTAGAAGAGGAGCGGTTTGACAAACTCAGCAGTGCCTTGCAAATAGACCAGCTGAAAAAAGTGACGCAGGATGAGCTTCGTAGCCGCTTGCCCGTTTTCGTTTTGTTCAGTAATTATTATCGTGTCCGACCGCTCATTCACCTTGGACATTTGGCACAGCGATTGCAATCCAATATTTTGGACGATAAGCAGTACGATTACGGGAACGAATGCCTGTTGAAGTTGTTGGGGTTCACGGCGCAACAACTCTATAATCTTGGAAATGTCGCTGAACCGGCTGAAGCCAATGCGGCAGAATTCAAGAATTATCGCGACCGGCTCGACAGGCGCAGCTACCAATTGAATGCGGCCAGCGTTCAGCTCACGGAACACATTGTTTCCGTATGGATGCCGGATAAAAACCGCGATGAAGCAACCCGCCTAAGAATTGTCGTAGACAAGCAATATCTCAAGGTAGTGGTTGAAGATGAACATGGCGTTGAAATTGAACTTGACCAGCGGTCTGAGGGCTTTCAATGGCTAGTGTCATTTTTTGTTGTCTTCTTTGCTGAAGCAAAGGACAACCACAAAAACGCTGTTCTCCTGCTTGACGAGCCAGGCCTTAGCCTTCATGGCCTGAAACAGCGCGATTTTCGGCAGACCATTTCTCGCCTCTCCGAGAACAACCAAACGCTTTACACAACACATTTGCCATTTCTGGTTGGCCCGGATGAGCTCGACCAGGTCAGGGTGGTAGAGATGACTGACCGTCGGGTCGGAACAAAGGTATTAACATCCCTCACTGCAAGCGACTCCGCGGGGCTATTGCCCCTCCAGGAAGCGTTGGGTTATGACCTGGCGCAATCTTTGTTCGCGCAACAGCGAAGCCTTGTATTGGAAGGACTGACTGACTATTGGTACATTGAGGCGATGGCCCACCTTTTGCGAGACGGCGGTGCGCCAGGCCTTGATCAGAGGGTGGCACTTATACCGGCAGCCAGTGCCGGTAAAATTGTTTACTTCGCGACAATGCTTCACGCGCAGAAGCTGAAAGTTGCCGCACTCCTGGATTCTGACGCACTCGGAGAGCAGGCCGCACGGCAAGACACTTTAGTTCACATGCTTGGGAACAAACGGGTCCTCAGAACCAGGGATGCGTATCGGGGAGCAGTCCAGAATCCGGAAATTGAAGAGTTACTGCGCTCAACGCTCATTGGCATTGCCATGACAGGCTTGAACTGGGACATCTCGATGAAAGCGGCAATACAGCCGGAGCGTTCCATCGTGGATATTTTCGTGGAAAATATTCCCGATTTCTCCAAGTTCAGGTTAGCCAAGGCCTTTTTGCATTGGTGCAGCGATCATAAACTATCCGATCTCACTGCAGATGAGCAGTCCCAATGGGGAAACCTGATCATGCTGATAAATCAGGCGCTCGAGTGACGGCGAATG
This sequence comes from Ferrovaceae bacterium, assembly GCA_027457225.1. Taxonomy (GTDB): domain Bacteria; phylum Pseudomonadota; class Gammaproteobacteria; order Burkholderiales; family Ferrovaceae; genus JAJZRV01. Next base: position 2,654 of record DAIDTL010000098.1, on the reverse strand, counting down.
CTTTCGCTTGATGATTTGTTTGTTGGTGGGTCGTCCTGGACTCGAACCAGGGACCAAGGGATTATGAGTCCCCTGCTCTAACCAACTGAGCTAACGACCCGCGTAGGAAATCAGTTTTCGTTGTTGTCTATAAAACTGCGCAGGCGCTCGGAGCGGGAAGGGTGGCGTAGCTTGCGCAACGCCTTGGCTTCGATCTGGCGAATTCGTTCGCGGGTCACATCAAACTGCTTGCCCACTTCTTCCAGGGTATGGTCCGTGTTCATCTCAATACCAAAACGCATACGCAAGACCTTGGCCTCGCGTTGAGTCAGTGAGTCCAGAACATCCTTGGTGGCATCACGCAGGCTGGCATAGAGTGCTGAGTCGGCCGGGGCCACCGTGGTGGTGTCCTCGATAAAATCACCCAGGTGGGAATCATCGTCATCGCCAATGGGAGTCTCCATGGAGATGGGCTCCTTGGAGATTTTGAGGATCTTGCGGATCTTCTCCTCAGGCATTTCCATCTTCTTTGCCAGTTCGGCGGGATCAGGTTCCTGGCCGGTTTCTTGCAAAATCTGGCGCGAGATGCGATTCATCTTGTTGATGGTTTCAATCATGTGCACTGGAATCCGGATCGTTCTGGCCTGGTCCGCAATGGAACGGGTAATGGCCTGACGGATCCACCAGGTGGCATAGGTTGAAAACTTGTAGCCTCGACGATACTCGAACTTGTCCACGGCTTTCATCAAGCCGATGTTTCCTTCCTGGATAAGGTCCAGAAACTGCAGGCCGCGGTTGGTGTATTTCTTGGCGATGGAAATCACCAGGCGCAGGTTGGCCTCGATCATTTCCAGCTTGGCGCGCCGGGCACGGGCTTCGCCGGTAGACATCTGACGCGCAATTTCCTTGAGGTCCTTGATCGGGATACCCACTTCTTTCTGCAGGGCGATCAGATTTTCCTGTTGTTCGATAATGGCGTGTTTGAACCGGCTCAACGTGGCGCTGTAGGCCTTGCGAGTCGCCATTTCTTCGACCACCCACTTGACGTTGATTTCATTTCCCGGGAATGACTTAATGAAGTACGCACGGGGCATGCCGGAGGAGTTCACGCACAGATTCATAATGCCGCGTTCGTAGCTGCGAACCCGATCCACGAGACGACGCAGTCCGTTGCACAGTGCCTCTACCTGCTTGGCGGAAAACCGGATGGTCATCAGTTCGGCCGAGACGCTTTCCTGCAGATCCTTGTAGGCACGGCTACGCGAACCTTTTTCGGCGAGCACCTTGCGCATCCGCTTATTGAGGCGGCGAATGGCATTGAAACGCACCAAGGCATCCTGCCTCAACAGCTCGAGGTTGGCGCTTGCAATGGCGCCATCTTCATCCTCGTCGGTTTCTTCCTCGAGTTCAACTTCCTCTTCTTCCGCAACCATCTCTGCTTCGACGGTCTCTTCTTCGCCATCCCCATCAATCAGGCCATCGATGACTTCGTCGATGCGCAACTCGGCGCGCTCCACTTTGTCAGCCAGGGCCAGGATTTCATCAATGGTGGTGGGGCAGGAAGAAATGGCTTGAATCATGTGCTTCAAGCCGTCTTCGATGCGCTTGGCAATTTCGATCTCGCCTTCGCGAGTCAGCAGTTCGACCGTTCCCATTTCGCGCATATACATGCGCACGGGGTCGGTGGTCCGGCCAAAATCGGAGTCCACCGTGGACAAAGCCGCTTCTGCCTCTTCAACCACATCTTCGTCAGCCACGGGAGGCGGGGCTTCGGACATGAGGAGTTGTTCGCTGTCCGGTGCCTCGTCATAAACCGCGATACCCATGTCGTTGATCATGCCAATCACCGACTCAATCTGCTCGGCATCCAGCATGTCATCGGGAATGTGGTCGTTGATCTCGGCGTAAGTCAGGAATCCGCGTTCCTTGCCCAGAACGATAAGATTCTTGAGGCGCGTGCGTTGGGCTTCGACATCAGATTGCCGAGCATCAGATCTGGAGTTTTCTGCAGCCATAATTGAGTCGCGCCTCTTAAAGGACATGCATTTCCGTTGAAAAACCGTGGATTGTATCATAAAACCGGAAACAACCCCTCATTTTCCCATCCTGTGCATTGTAAGTTCTTGAAGTAATTGTTTTTCTTCGCCTGTCAATAATTGGGTCCTGGCCCGCGCCAACAAGGCATCAATGGCTCGTGTCCTGGCGAGCCGGTTCAACCGTATCAACCCTTCGCGGAATAACAACACCAACTGGTCCGTTGGACTGGACTCGATGGCAGGAAATTCCCGACGCAACGCTTCCTGGATAAAAGATTCCTCGGGTTGCCCCCGAAAATGCTCCATGATCACGGCCAAATTGACGGGGCCCTCGTGGTGCCGAATAAAGTCGGCAACAGCCAGAAACGCCAATTCATCCGGCAGCACCAGCTCTTCACCAGGAAATCCTTCGGTTTTGATCAATTCCGGCTGATGCAGTATACAAGCCAGCAATCGCGCGGCAAGGGAGCTGGGAGCGGATCGCAGAACGCGTCGCGCAGGGTTGAACCGTGCTGCAACGGGCGCGTGTCCCATCAATGTCTCCACATCCTGACGCTCTACTTGTGCCAGCGCACCAATCCTGTTTCTCAACAATAGCGACAGTGCTGGCGCCGTAATTTGCGCCAGGCTGCTTTTGGC
>DAIDTL010000097.1 GCA_027457225.1 Ferrovaceae bacterium | reverse complement strand
GCGTTGCCATTGCTCATTCCATTCCCCGGGGCCCGGCGCGGGTCCCGGTAGGTTCAAACCCCTTTAATCCACCAGGGCAGCGAGGGCCTGGGCGAAGCGGTTGGCGTGGGAGCGTTCGGCCTTGGCCAGAGTCTCGAACCAGTCTGCAATTTCGTCGAAACCTTCTGCACGCGCCGTCTTGGCCATCCCCTGGTACATGTCGGTGTACTCATGGGTCTCGCCCTCGATGGCTGCTTTCAGATTCAGGCGGCTGCTGCCAATGGGCAGGCCCGTCGCCGGATCGCCTACGGCTTCCATGTATTCCAGATGGCCATGCGCATGGCCCGTTTCACCTTCGGCGGTGGAGCGGAAAACGGCAGCCACGTCATTTTGACCTTCAACATCCGCTTTGGCTGCGAAATACAGGTAACGACGGTTTGCCTGGGATTCACCGGCAAACGCGGCTTTCAGATTTTCGTGGGTTTGGGTTCCGGCAAGCTTCATGACGCACTCCTCAATGGGTTGAATGACAGACAGATTTTAGACTTTGTCTAAACATAGACAGTCTACAAATAGCGCCCGGCCGGTGTCAAGAACTGTGTTGCCCGGAGGGCCGTGTTTCCTTCGAAGCCTGCGAACGAGGCGGGTCCGGGCGCAGAAAGGTGGAGAGCTCCTTCAAGGCCAGTTGATAGACTTCGCGTTTAAATTCGATCACGCTGTCCAGGGGAATCCAGTAGTCGTGCCAACGCCAGGCGTCGAATTCGGGTTGTGGTGTGGCGCGCAGGGACACATCGGTGTCGCGCCCCACAAGGCGCAACAGGTACCAGATCTGCTTCTGGCCACGATAATTGCCGCGCCAATCCCGGCGCAACCATTGTTCAGGCACCTCGTAACGCAGCCAATTGCGCGTCCGTCCCAAGATCCGGACATGTTCCGGTTTGAGACCGGTTTCTTCGGTCAACTCCCGGTACATTGCCTGTTCGGGGGTTTCGCCGTGCTTGATTCCGCCCTGCGGAAATTGCCAGGCGTGTTCGCGAACGCGCTTGGCCCAGAACACCTCGTTTTTGGCATTGCACAGAATGATGCCTACATTGGCACGGTATCCATCCCTGTCAATCATGATGCACCACCAACCTTGATCTTATTTTCACCCCATTGTTTCATATTTTATCAGGGGAGTCCCAGCAATTTATGCGTCTGGACACTGAGCCGCCAGCGCGGATGCGTACGGCAGTAAGCCACAGCCAGGGCGGTATGCTGCGCCTGCTGCGGCCCATCCATGGGTTGCAGTAAAAAATGCCGGAAATCGAACCCTTCAAAATCCTGCGGGGACAGCCCGGCCTGGGGGAACACCAGTTTCAGCTCATCCCCTGACCGCAGCACCACCGGTGCCCCCGCCTTGGGACTGACACAAATCCAGTCCAGGCCGGCCGGGGCAGGTTGCGTTCCGTTGGTTTCCACGGCAACCTCCAAACCGAGCGCATGCAGCGCATTGACCAGGGGCTCGTCCACCTGCAGCAGGGGTTCGCCGCCAGTCAAGACCACCAGACGGTGTGAAGCAATCGGGGTCGGGCCCCAAATCCTGGCAATGGCCTGCGCCAGGGCCTCAGCCGTTTCAAAACGATCGCCCCCTTCCCCATCCGTACCCACAAAATCGGTATCGCAAAAGTTGCACACGGCGTCGGCTCGGTCCGCTTCACGCCCGCTCCACAAGTTGCACCCGGCAAACCGGCAAAATACGGCCGCGCGTCCTGCGTTGATCCCTTCCCCTTGCAGGGTCAAATAGATTTCCTTGACGGTATAGGCCATCTCAGCCCGCCACGCTGGCCACGGAGGTCTGACCCCAGCTCAACACGGCACCGGTGGCGGGCGTGTCGAACAGGGAAATGCGATCAAGGGTCGGCAACAGCGGCCTGGCCCGCGAGTGAATCCAGTGTGCGATCGCTGCGGTATCGCCAGCGGGAAGCACTTCGTGTAAGGCAACGTGGTCCAATTGCCGGAACACCGGTGAAAACAGTGATTTTACGTCGCCGAAATCCACGGCCCAACCCATGACCGCATCGAGCGGGCCTGAGAGCCCCAGCCGCAAGGTGTAGGTATGTCCATGCAGCCGGTGGCGCGCGTCACCCACAGGGGCTGCCGCGAGACGCGTCGCACTGTCAAAACTCCGGTCCTTCCAGATGTGATGGCGCTGCCCATCGAATACCGCACCGCAGCTGGCCGTTTCAAAGACCATCACCGCCGACAGCGTTGGGATGCTGCCAACCATCTGATGCCAGATCCAGCTGGAAAGCCTTTCGGAGGTAGGGTTTTCAAGCCCTGCGATGTCGTTGAGACAGGCCAGATGCAACTGTTGCCGCAGCGGCGCCCAGGCTTGCCCAATGTCTTCACCCCCAATGTCCCCAGCCCACAACATGACTTCGAATCCGTGCCCGTGCATGCGTCCGCATTTATGACCCGCAGGCACATGCGGCAGTCGATGCGCTGACTCAAACCGGTCACGCTGCCAGCAATTCACATGGCCCCGGGCATCGCGTGTCGCCCCCTGAGCAGGTCCCGCCCACAGGTGCAGGCGTGAAATCTCCGGTAACGCCAGGCGCTGGGCAATCCAGCGCACGAGATGCGCGTCGTCGGGATTGGCCATCCGCTTGTTGAGATCGCCATAGTCGAGTACCGAGACGAGTTCCTGCAAGCGCAGTTGCAAGGCATGCGACTCGACGCCCGCCACCCCTCCCCAACCCCGCTCCAACACAGCGCGTACTTCCACCCGAAAGCTATGTCCATGCAAATGGCGGCCACGCCTGCCCGCGTCGGGCCCGGACAACCGACGGGCCGCTTCAAAACTTGCGGCAGCCCAATGAGACAGTTGCGGCTTCATGGGGTCATGCCATAACGCTGGTATAACGGATCGGGCACACCCACCTCACTGAATCCGCGCGCGCGCAACTGGCAGGAATCGCAACGGCCACAGGGACGGCCATCGGGTGCCGGATCGTAGCAGCTGGAGGTTTGGCTGTAGTCCACGCCCAGGCGCAGACCCTCGCGGATGATCTGGGCTTTGGTAAACGTCATGAGGGGAGTATGAATTTTCAGCCGATGATGGCCTTCCACGCCCGCGCGCGTGGCCAGGTTGGCCATGGCTTCGTAACTGTGAACGTACTCCGGGCGGCAGTCAGGATAGCCACTGTAATCCAGCGCATTGACGCCCATAAAAATGGCCTCGGCTCCCAGCACCTCTGCCCAGGCCAATGCAAAGGAAAGAAAAATGGTGTTGCGTGCCGGCACATAAGTGATGGGAATTCCCTGCGTCTGATCATCCAGCTAACGATCCTTAGGGACCTCGATGGCAGATGTCAGCGCCGAGCCTCCGATGGCGCGCAGGTCGAAATCCACAACCGTGTGCTGCAGAACCCGGGTCGCGCGCGCAATGTGCCTGGCACATTCAAGTTCCAGCACGTGACGCTGGCCGTAATTAAAGCTCATGGCGTAGACCGCAAACCCCTGATGCCGGGCAATGGCCAGCACCGTGGTGGAATCCAGTCCGCCGCTGAGCAACACGACGGCAGGTTTTGTGGGGTTGTTGATCACAGCGAAAATATAACGCATCGCGGCACTATCCGGCATGACTATCTGATTGTGTAACGCTGACATGTGCGTTACCGCACTGAAAAAAAGTGACCGTTGAAGCAACGTGAACCAGGGTGTCCGCAACAGCTTCCGTGCCAGATGCTCCTCATTCAATTACCGAAAGGAATCCCCATGAAAACAACGTCTTCTACCGTAAATCATTCTCCCGCAAACAAGGCAATACCGCTTATGGGGGGATTTCTTTTTAAAACGATCGGAATTTATCCAAACTTCGCCGATGTTGGCAGCAATTTGGCTTTATTGAACGAAGCGGGTTTTACCAACGACCAAATCAGCGTGCTCGGGCGCGAGCAGGAGCATTGGCAGGAAAATCTCAAGCAGGAATGGGACGCAGTTAAAACCGCGAAAGGTGCTTTGGGGGGGGCTGCATTGGGCTCGATTCCCGGACTGGTCATCATCACTGGTATGGCTTTGACGGGTGGCGTCGGGTTGCTGGTGGCGGGGCCGTTGGTTGTCGCCATGTCGACACTTGGCTTCGGTGCGTTGAGCGGTGGTTTGATGGGGGGTGGTTTGAGTGCTCTCGACGCCGACGAAAAAATAATGGATGTGAATGTTGGAAAGGAAGTGGAAGACGCCATCAGCCATGGAAAGTGGGTCATCATCACCCATAGCTATGACCAGGCCGAGGCTACGCATGCACAAAGGTTGCTCCAGGGTAGCCGCACTGTCCACGAAAACGAATCCAAATAGCGATCAGCCTGACCCGATCACGCATAGCCAAGGAATAAATCATGCTACCCAGCGCCAAGAGCCTAGAAGGCAAACCCGTCCCCAAGGTGACCTTTAAAACCCGCACCAACAGCCAGTGGAAAGATGTAACCACGGACGAACTCTTCAGGGGGCAGACCGTGGTTGTATTTGCCCTGCCCGGCGCCTACACGCCGACTTGTTCGGGTACACACCTGCCGCGCTATAAGGAGCTTGCCAATCTCTTCCGGATCAACGGGGTGGACAAGATCGTCTGCCTCGCGGTCAATGATGCCTTTGTGATGAATGAATGGCAGAAGGATCAGGGCGCCGAGAACCTGACGATGATTCCCGACGGAAACGGCGAATTCGCCGCGGGGATGGGGTTGCTGGTGGACAAATCCAGCATTGGGTTGGGTAAGCGCTCCTGGCGCTATTCCATGCTGGTCAAGAACGGCATCGTGGTCAAGCAGTTCATCGAACCCAACAAGCCGGGGGACCCTTTCGAAGTCTCGGATGCCGATACCCTGCTGGCCTACATCAACCCCAACGCCAGAAAACCGGATCAGGTGGCTATTCTGACGCGCGAAGGCTGCCCCCATTGCGCACGGGCCAAGGCACTACTGGCGGCGCAAGGCTACACCTATGCGGAAATTGCCTTACCGCCTACCACCCGCACCCGTGTCGTTGGCGCCATCACAGGTCAAGGAACGGTCCCCCAGGTGT
>DAIDTL010000096.1 GCA_027457225.1 Ferrovaceae bacterium | reverse complement strand
CCCGTAGCATCCGCAAAGCCAGTCTGCCACCCCTCGGAAGTACAGAAGGTTTCCACTGGTGTCCAGCAGCCCCGCGCCAACACGGATGTCAGGTTGTTATCCTGTCCGTTGACCACCAACAATCCATTGCGCGGTACAGTGCGTACAAGATGATGAAACTGGGTCTCGATAGCGGCTACGTCAGGAAAAATATCAGCGTGATCGAATTCCAGGTTATTGAGTATGGCCACTGTGGGACGGTAGTGCACAAACTTGGAGCGCTTATCGAAAAACGCCGTATCGTATTCGTCAGCCTCGATCACAAACCAGGGCAATGGAGCGCTCCCCACCATTTGGGGTCTGTCCCCAAGTCGCGCAGAAATTCCAAAGTTGCCCGGAACCCCTCCAATCAGGAAACCAGGGCGCAAGCCTGCGTCTTCCAGGATCCAGGCTGCCAGGGAAGCTGTCGTCGTTTTTCCGTGGGTACCTGCCACGGCCAACACGCGGTAATGACACAGAATGTTGTCTGCCAGCCATTGCGGCCCGGAGGTGTATGGTAACTTACGGTCCAGAATGGCTTCCATCAAGGCGTTGCCACGCGACACCACATTACCGATCACAAACAGGTCGGGATTGAGCGTGAGTTGGTTTTCGTTAAACCCCTCAACCAGCTCAATTCCCTGATCTTTCAGTTGGGTGCTCATCGGTGGGTAAACCTGGACATCGCATCCTGTCACGCGATGCCCCGCCGCCTGTGCCAGTACCGCAACGCCGCCCATGAAGGTGCCGCAGATACCAAGAATATGAATATGCATTGGGGTTTTGACGACCTTGCTACTGCCTGGGAGCCGGCTCATAACCAAGAATGGATGCCAGCCAGCGTTCAACGTCCTGCAGGCTCATGCTCTTGCGGCGTGCATAATCTTCCATTTGATCAAGCGCCACTTTTCCCACGGCAAAATATGCGCTTTGCGGATGCGCAAAATAAAATCCGCTGACTGCCGCTGTAGGCCACATGGCGTAGCTTTCCGTCAAACGAATCCCTGCGTGATGTTCTGCCTGTAACAGTTCAAACAACGCCCCTTTCTCAGTGTGGTCCGGACAAGCCGGATAACCGGGCGCCGGCCGAATGCCCCGATAGCGTTCGGCAATCATGCCTTCACAATCCAGATTTTCGTCCGGAGCATAACCCCAGAATTCCCGTCGTACACGGGCATGCAACCATTCGGCAAACGCTTCAGCCAGGCGGTCTGCGAGAGCCTTGAGCAAAATGGCACTATAGTCATCATGCAGCGCTTCAAATTCAGCCAACTTGGTTTCTATACCGATCCCGGCAGTCACTGCAAAAGCACCAATATAGTCCGGCACACCTGAGGCTTCAGGAGCCACGAAATCCGCCAGGCATGCATTATGGCGATCGGCCGGTTTTTCATTCTGTTGCCGCAGATGATGCAACACCAGGCGGACAGAAGTACGCGATTCGTCCGAATAGACCGCGATGTCATCTCCCTCATGAATGGTTGCAGCCGGAAAAAATCCAACCACTCCTTGGGCCGTCAACCAGCCTTCGTCCACAATCTGGCGCAACATGGCTTGAGCGTCAGCAAACAGGTTGCGTGCAGCCTCCCCAACGACATCGTCCTGAAGAATTTTGGGGTAGCGTCCACTCAACTCCCAGGTCTGGAAAAACGGGGTCCAATCGATGAATGGCACCAGGTCGGCCAGCAGTACATCACGCAACGGTTTTACCCCGAAAATCGTGGGGCGGGGTGGCGTGTAGGCCAGCCAGTCGGTTTTTAAACCCCGCTTCCGCGCCGTCGCAATATCCAGCAACTTGCCGGTTCCCTTCTTACCTTCATGCTGCGCCCGTACCCTTTTCAGGTCTGCTTTGAGATCACGTACATAGGTCTCGCGTAATTCCGGACTGAGCAGTTGGGAACACACTCCCACAGCGCGCGACGCATCGGGCACATAAGCCGTGGCCCCACGATAATGTGGCTCGATCTTGACCGCCGTATGCACGCGAGAGGTCGTGGCTCCGCCAATCAGGAGCGGCACAGAAAATGATTGTCGCTGCATTTCACGCGCCACATGGGCCATTTCTTCGAGCGAAGGTGTGATCAGCCCCGACAACCCGATGATATCGACTTTTTCTTCACGAGCGACTTGCAATATTTTTTCACAAGGGACCATCACGCCCAGATTAACCACTTCAAAATTGTTGCACTGGAGCACCACCGCCACGATGTTTTTGCCAATATCGTGAACGTCTCCCTTGACCGTAGCCAGGAGGATCTTGCCTTTCGTCTTCGAGACGCCTAATTTGTCCTTTTCCGCCTCGATATAGGGCACCAGATGCGCGACAGCCTGTTTCATCACACGTGCTGACTTGACCACTTGGGGCAAAAACATCTTGCCTTCACCAAACAGGTCGCCCACCACATTCATGCCATCCATCAGGGGCCCTTCAATGACATGGATGGGGTGCTTACTCTCCAACCTGGCAGCTTCCGCGTCCTCCACAATGTAGGTGGATATGCCTTTGACCAGTGCGTGGGTGAGGCGCTCATGCACCGGGGCCATGCGCCAGGACAAATCTTCAACCTGGCTGCGCGCGGCTCCCCCTTTGACCTGATCGGCAAAAGCCACCATTCGTTCTGCCGCATCGGGTCGACGATTGAGGATGATGTCTTCCACATGTTCCAGAAGATCCTGGCGGATTTCCGCATAAACTCCCAATTGCCCTGCATTGACGATGCCCATTGTCATGCCGGCACGAATGGCGTGATACAGAAATGCCGTATGAATGGCTTCGCGCACGGCCTCATTGCCACGGAACGAAAAACTGACATTGGAAACTCCGCCACTCACTTTTGCATGAGGCAGGGTTTGCCGGATGATTCGGACAGCCTCTATAAAATCGTGCGCATAATTGCTGTGCTCTTCAATTCCTGTGGCAATGGCAAAAATGTTGGGATCAAAAATAATATCTTCTGCTGGATAGCCCAATTGTTCTGTCAATAAATGATAGGAACGCGTGCAGATTTCCACTTTGCGTGCCAAAGTATCCGCCTGGCCCTGTTCATCAAAGGCCATCACGATCACCGCTGCACCGTAGCGCCGAGCCAGCCGGGCACGTTGAATAAATTCCGCCTCTCCTTCCTTAAGGCTGATGGAATTGACAATGGGCTTGCCCTGTATGCACTTCAGACCCGTTTCCAGCACTGCCCAGTCAGAAGAATCAATCATGATGGGAACACGGGAAATGTCCGGTTCCGAAGCCACCAGATTGAGAAAGCGCTTCATAGCAGCCTTCGAATCCAGCATGGCTTCGTCCATGTTGATGTCGATAATTTGAGCGCCGTTTTCCACCTGCTTGCGCGCTACCGATAGCGCTTCACCATAGTCACCAGCCAGGATCAAACGGGAAAAAGCCTTGGAACCCGTCACATTGGTCCGTTCGCCCACATTGACGAACAACGAATCTTCACCGATGTTGAACGGCTCCAGCCCGGACAAACGCGTCATGGGTGGAATTTCTGGAACCAGCCGAGGGGGCAAATCTTTAATCGCTTCGGCAATCGCCTTGATGTGCGCTGGCGTGGTGCCGCAGCAGCCTCCTACAATATTGAGAAATCCGGATTCGGCAAATTCCTTCAGCAGGGCAGCGGTCTCCGCCGGTCCTTCGTCATAACCTGATTCCGCCAGCGGATTAGGTAGGCCCGCATTGGGATGGGCGCTGACAAATGTATCTGCGATGCGCGCCAGTTCCTCGATATAGGGGCGCATCAATGCTGCCCCCAGCGCGCAGTTGAGTCCGATGGACAGGGGCCGAATGTGGCGTAACGAGTTCCAGAAGGCTTCAGTGGTCTGTCCGGTCAGCGTACGCCCACTCTGGTCCGTAATGGTCCCGGAGATCATCACGGGCAGTTGCAGACCGTGCGCCTCAAAATATTCGTCGATGGCAAACAACGCTGCTTTGGCATTGAGTGTGTCAAAAACTGTCTCAACCAGCAGGATGTCCACCCCACCCAGAACCAAACCGTCGATGGCTTCACGATAAGACACAACCAGGGTGTCAAAGTCGATGTTGCGAAAGCCGGGGTCATTGACGTCCGGAGAAATGGACGCAGTTCGGGTGGTCGGTCCCAGCACTCCCGCCACGAAACGCGGCTTGTTCGGTGTCTTGCGTGTGGTCTCATCCGCCACCTCCCGTGCCAGCTGGGCTGCGGTACGATTGATCTCACTCACCCAGTGAGCCATGTGATAGTCAGCCATGGACACTGAAGTTGCGTTGAACGTATTGGTTTCAATGATGTCGGCGCCTGCTTCAAGATAGGCCTGATGAATGGCACGTATGATCTTTGGCTGGGTCAGTACCAGCAGATCATTATTACCCTTGAGATCGTGGGGAAAATCATAAAAACGTTCACCACGATAATCCGCTTCACTGAGTTTATAGCTCTGGATCATGGTGCCCATGGCACCATCCAGCATCAGGATGCGCTGCTGCAGAAGGGAACGAAGCAAAGGCGTGGTATCAGACATAGGGGAAATATGCTACCACGAGGCTGGGGCCGGGCCTGGCATTGACCCCCAAATTGAGATAAAAAAAGGGGCGTCCAAAGACGCCCCAAGCCCTTGAGGGTGGAGTGTGTGTTATTCGATGCGTTCCCCGTGCAGAGCGAGGTCGAGACCTTCCCGCTCCTCTTCTTCGGTAACGCGCAGTCCGATGACCATATCGATGACTTTCAATATGATGAAGGACATAACGAATCCATATACCAGGGTCACCGAGACACCCAGGGCCTGTGTTGCAAGGCTGCCATCGGCACCGCTGATCTCCTTGACGTTGAATACTCCTGTAAGTAGCGCACCCACGATACCGCCGATGCAGTGAACACCAAAGGCGTCCAGAGAATCATCGTAGCCCAGCATCTTCTTGATGCTGGTGGAAGCCCAGAAACAAAGCACTCCGGCAGCAACACCGATCACCAGGGCGCCCCCGGGGGCCACAAAACCTGAAGCCGGTGTGATAGCAACCAACCCTGCGACAGCACCCGAAGCGATTCCCAGCACGCTGGGCTTGCCTTTAATAATCCACTCAGCAAACATCCAGGCC
>DAIDTL010000095.1 GCA_027457225.1 Ferrovaceae bacterium | reverse complement strand
GTCATAGATCAGTAAGGTCGTTTGCTCGTTGTCGCGCTGGTTGGACTCATCCAGCAATGCGCTGACGGCCTGAATGACTACGCTACCATCGCCGATATGATGGGAAACAAGCACATCAACCGTCATTTGCTGCGAGAGGTTTTGGGATGCTGCCTGAGTATTCTTGTGCCACGAAAACATCTGGGATTCCGAGACATTACTGACGGCCACCGCTTCAGGATCCTGCGCCAAAGGAGAAGTGAATTGCGCATCTTTAACGTCCTGGCGCAACTGGCTGGCGAACTGGGCCCCCACTTCTCCCAGTGATCGAGTGCGTGCATAAATGTCCGTTACCGCGCATGCAAGACCGGAATGCCATCTACGTTCCGAATCCTTGTTAGTGCCAATTTGCGCGACGTACTTCTCGCAGCTCACACGATCAGTTCCATTCTGTGTCCGAACCGCTTCACGATAACTGTTGATTTCCGGTCGCATGGCCTCTTTTTCCTTATTGCATTCCGCCTCAACAATTGAATCGGCTTCGATACCCGAACAGTCCACGACATAGATATCAAATCTGCGCTGATCCTTGTTCCGCCGTGCAAGCAGTTGGTCGTAGCGGTTCGACATTTCAGGGAACCTGGCCATACAAGTGGGCGGAGGTTCCCAGGGGTAGGTCAACTCGATCTCCTGTGCATCGACTAAGGCAGGCGAAGTTTCGCTACTCTTGTTTTTAGGTTCAAAGTCAGGCCTGTAATTTTCTGAAGACATGGGGCTTTCTGCTGATTCTGGCGTCCAGGTGCCCGGAGCGCCTGACGGCCCGCCCTGCTGGGCACACGGTGTTGTGGATACGCCGTAGGATGCAGTCTGACGCGCTGATTCGCAGGCCATTTGCGAAGCAAAGCATTGCTGTCCCTGTGTCCCGCCATGGGTGCCAGCACCAAAGGTACGGTTCAGTCCTGAAGACAATGCCGCACTATAGCTGGCTGTTGTACACCAGGCCCCACCCCAAGCCGAAAATGACACCAGAACAAGGAAGCCAGACAAACCCAGACATACGACTGGCACCCTCATACTCTCCTCAGCGTTTACAGCCTCTCTCATGACCGGATTACCTCATCGCGTTGTCTTGAGCGTCAACCATCGTCGTCTTGTTGGCCAAGTTGGACTTCGTAAGCCCAGCCTTGCTCGGAAATTTCGACGGCTACCGTCATCACTTCCGATTTGCGCCATTTTCTGAGACTCTACTTTGAGAACCCTGAGGCGCTGAAGGATCGATAGGACAGGTCACCAGGCACGCACGCAAAGGAGAATCACAATCCCTGGCGCCAGCGACAGCGGTTCCCCCCATATTACTCAACATCCCAAACACGTCACCTGAAATAATTGAGTTCATAGCACTGGCAGCACTTGATCCGGCCGCTCTCAATATGTCAGTGTTGCATTGCCTTGCTTGCGAGTCACACAACGCAACGCAAGCATCATGCGCTTCCTTGATATGAGCCACCTGCTGGGATGTGGACCCGCTTCCAGTACCGATGGAGCCCATTGCACCGCCCCTTGGCTGTAATCCACGATCCATTTTTTCTATAGCCTTGGCGGTATAAATATCATCGGGATACTTGTCCACCAGCTTTTGATACAACTTAATGGCCAGATCTTCATGTCCCTCATGGGTCATTTCGATCGACAGAAAATAAAGCTGAGCAGGTTTCCCGTGGGCTAGGGTTTCCCTTAAATGTGCCTCCTCATCCGCAGGCAAAGGGGCCGAAACAGGAGGTTGAACAGAAATCGTTGCTGGTACCGGCGGGGTCGCTTGAGGCGGGGTAGGAGGTGCAGGTTTATTTCCAGTTATCTCGGCATAGCCCAAAGATCGAGGACTACCACCCGTCAATTGCGATGACATCATTCCTGCCAGGGGTCGGCCAGAGACATCGGCTGGAATGCTGGTTTGCACCAGTGCACAATTCATGACCCCAGCTTTTCCGTCTGCGTCGTTCTCAAGCTTCACGTTCGTTCCAGCAAACCCAACTGTTGCCGACACGAAAAACAGTTTCCCGCTGACGACATCGAGAGGTATGGAGCCTCCATATTGGGCAGTCACAACATGGCGACCTGTGGAAACCTCAATGTACAGATAAGTATTGGTGACAAGTTCTCCAACCTTATCACCATCTATGAGAACTTCGGAGGAACCGGCGCTTCCAACATAGGCATAAGGGCGGTAGATGTAAATGCCAGCCTTCCCTTGGGGCGCATTGAATACCTTGAGCTGCTGATCTTTTTGCGGGCTGTCCATTGGAACAGAAGCACAGGATACGAGAAACAGCGACAGAACAAGGACGATTGTCTTTTTGTGCATGGATGATTGCCTCCAAGCTGACATGCCAATCCCCAGGTACGATCGGCGGAGTATATCGACGGGCTTCATTATATACCAGTCGTATGGTATGCAAAGAGAGCAGGCTCAGCTCGTTTGAAACCATTCAGGCCATATTTAAGTGGAATCACTGCTGAATACATTCAGCCAGTTTGGCCATCGGCAGCTTCACGGCATACGCCTCATCTAGCATTTTAAATCCAAAACTGTCATGCGATTTTTCCCGATCATTGCCTGTTGGCGGACATTCATATACCGGTTATCGTGGAGTTGGTGTCTTATAGACTCATGGTAGTCTCGTAATTCAGTACTTTTCCAAGGAGAAGCACAAGATGAACTCCTTAAGTCAGCTTTTTGATTCGTCGGGCTTCATGCCGCATGGCCACTGCTTTCTATGGACGCCATCACTGCTATGGAGCTACGTGGTAGCTGATTCCGTCATTGCCGCTTCCTACTACTCCATTCCATTTGCACTGTGGTACTTCGCCAAAAAGCGCCGGGATCTACCATACCGAAGTGTATTCTTCCTGTTTGGCGCTTTTGTCATGGCTTGTGGCACCACTCATCTTTTCGCAGTTGTAAACATTTGGCAGCCGGATTACTGGGCCGACGCCGCCATAAAGGCTTTTACCGCTGTGATGTCAGCCGCCACAGCGATTGTGCTTTGGTTTTTGATGCCGCACCTCCTCGCAATTCCGAGTCGGCAGGAACAGGCACGTCTCAATCTGGAACTTCAGAATGAAGTTATGCGTCGCAAGAAGGTAGAAGGCGAACTTCTCGTGTTAAACCAACAATTGGAAGATCGTGTTAATGAGCGCGCAGCCGAATTGAAATTCAAGAACATTCTCCTTACGACGCAGCAGGAAACATCGCTCGACGCCATACTTCTGGTAGACGAGAAATCAAAAATACTTTCCTACAATCGCCAGTTTGTCGAGATGTTACGCCTTCCTCCGGAACTGGTAGCTGCAGGTTCTGATGAATCCGTACTGAAGTTATCCACTGAATTGGTTGCCAATCCGGATGAGTTTCTTTCCAGGATCAGATATTTGTATGCTCATGCGGCAGAAAAAAGCCACGATGAACTACGACTTAAAGATGGCAGGATCATCGATAGGTATTCTGCTCCCGTGATTGGAACAGATGACCATTATTATGGTCGGGTTTGGTATTTCCGCGATATCACGGAACGTATGCACGCCGAGCAGGTGCTGGAAATATCGAACCGTGCCTTGCGAACGCTCAGCGCGTGCAATGAAGCGCTCGTGCACGCCGTGAACGAATCCGAACTGTTCAATTCCGTTTGTCGTATTCTCGTGGAAAAAAGCGGTTACCGCATGGCCTGGGTCGGCTTTCCCGAGCATGATTTGGAAAAGACAGTTCGGCCGGTAGCCCATTATGGCGATGAAGAGGGCTATCTGGAGGTCGCAGAAATCACATGGGCAGAGAACGATCTTGGCCGAGGCCCTACCGGCACGGCCATTCGGACGGGAACCGTTCAGATTTCCCGCAGCACCCTGGATGACCCCGCGCTGGTACCGTGGCGGGAGGAGCAGATCAAACGTGGTTTTCAGTCCGGAATATCGCTGCCGCTCAAAAGTCCTACAGGCACGTTGGGGGCACTCAGTATCTATGCAGCCGTGCCTGATGCTTTTGACGAAACCGAAGTAAAACTGTTGCAGGAGCTTGCTGAAGATCTTGCCTTCGGCATTGCGACTTTGCGAACGCGTTATGAACACCTCCACCATCAGGAACTGCTGCGGCAGAGCCTGGAAGACTCCATCAAGGCCATCGCCGACACTGTCGAGGCGCGCGACCCTTATACCTCCGGCCATCAATCACGCGTTAGCCGGCTGGCAACGGTCATCGCGAAAGAGATTGGATTACCGGAAGAAACAATTCGAGGCATCGAACTCGCTTCGAGTATTCACGACCTGGGTAAAATCAGCATCCCTGCGGAAATTCTTTCAAAACCCAACAGATTGACGGATATCGAATATTCGCTCGTGAAGCAGCATGTGCAATCCGGGTATGACATCCTCAAGGACATCAAATATCCCTGGCCTATCGCGACCATGGTATGGCAGCACCACGAAAGGCTCGATGGCTCCGGGTATCCGCAGGGACTCAAAGGCGATCAAATCCTTCTCGAGTCCCGCATCATTGCAGTGGCAGATGTGGTCGAGTCGATGTCTTCGCACCGACCGTATCGCCCGGCCTTGGGGATAGAAGTTGCTTTGAAGGAAATCGAACACGGTCGCGACATAATCTACGATGCTGCCGTTGTTGATGCATGCCTGAAACTGTTTCGTGAAGGAACGTTCACGTTGCAGGAGTGAGTGTTGACGGCCAAATGGGGACATCCGAGAATTTTCTCCATCGCAGCCGTTCGCCATGATTCATCGAGGCTGCATCACGTGACCATGTACGGCAATGCCGTATAATTCATCCATGTTTACCATCGCAGAATCTGAAATATTTAATCGACATGTTCCCGACTATTGGACAGAAGAAGAGCGTGGCGAATTCGCCGCATGGCTTGCAGAGCACTGTGACACTGGTGATGTTGTTCGAGGCTCAGGCGGCTGCCGCACAAGCTAAGATGGGCGCGCAAAGGAACTGGCAAAAGTGATGGGGTCGCCGCGTACCCAGTGGCGCGGCTAAAACACTCATCGCTATCGCTGAGCGCAGACCAGAAGCTCTTCGAGAAGTTGCCGCCTGACGATTGCTGCTTACGAAACCTCCACGTAAATAAG
>DAIDTL010000094.1 GCA_027457225.1 Ferrovaceae bacterium | reverse complement strand
TGTTGATCGTGCAGATGGACTGGATAGAGCATTCCGCGATAGCCGCTGGACAAAAGATTGCGCAATACCTGCCCCCCTACGGAGCCTGAATGATTGCTGGCGCCGACAATCGCGATGGATTGCGGTGCGAAGAAGGGCGACAGATAATGAGGTTTCATGGGAGGGTTAGTTTAACTATAAATATGCGAGATCTTCAAAAATGGGACACACGGCGTTTATTACCCACAATGATTGTGCAAAACACGACATGGGGGAGTTTCATCCGGAAAGTCCGGCGCGTCTGAGCGCCATCAATGATCGCTTGATTGCAGGCGGATTGATGCCTTATCTTCAGCATTACGATGCCCCTATGGCCCTGCGCCAGCATTTGGAAAGGGTGCATTCCGCCACCCATGTGGAAAACCTGTTTTCTGCAGCACCACGGCGCGGCATTGTGCACCTTGATCCGGATACGGCCATGAACCCCCACACCCTGCAAGCCGCCCTCGGCGCGGTAGGTGCGGCCATACTGGGGGTGGATCTGGTCTTGCAAGGCAAGAGAAAAAGTGCCTTTTGCGGCGTCCGGCCACCCGGGCATCACGCTGAACGCGACCGTCCCATGGGGTTCTGTTTTTTCAACACAGTGGCGGCTGCAGCGGCTCACGCCATTGAGCAATACGGACTGGAACGGATCGCCATCCTGGATTTCGACGTTCACCACGGCAATGGAACAGAGAGTATCTTCAAGAACGATTCGCGCGTCCTGTTCTGCTCCACCTTCCAGCACCCATTCTACCCTTACCAGGGTGCGGATACCGTCAGCGATCACATTATCAACATTCCACTGCGCGCTGGCACGGATGGCTCAGGGTTTCGGGAGGCCATCAGCACCCGCTGTATTCCGGCATTCGATGCTTTTGCGCCACAACTGATCCTGATTTCAGCCGGTTTTGATGCGCATCGAGAAGATCCGCTGGCCAATTTGCGTCTGGTAGAGGCTGACTATGCCTGGGTAACCCAACAGATGGTTGAACTTGCAGAGCGGCATTGTGGCGGCGCGTTGGTCTCCACGCTGGAGGGTGGGTATAACACGGACGCCCTGGGGCGCAGTGTCACTGAACATGTCCGGGTGTTGGCAGGGGTTTAGGGAATCAGCAGGGCTGCAACAACTCGCCGACCTTCGCTGGCCAGCACCACATAGGTTCGACAAGCGGCTTGGGTGTCCATGATTTCCAGGCCAATGCCTGCGTCCGTTAAGGAATGAGTCAGAGCGGGGTGGGGAAAGCGGAAAACCGATCCGGTCCCCAGCAAGACAAGTTCTGGTTTGAAGGTCAGCAACTGCTCAAAGTGGTTTTCTGACAGGCTGGAAAAGTCGGGAGCCCATTCCCGCAGGGAGTGCGCCGGGCTGACCACCAAACTACGGGTGACACGCTCCCCGTTGAGCAATACGAAGCCTGGGCCATGCCCGGTCAAAGCGTTGGTCACGTCAGGAATGTGATTGATGAGTTTCAAGGGGCGCTCCAATCGAGTAGAATTATGCCTTTTGCCCGGTCGCCATTCAACGTTGTCATGCCTGATTTTCCCAGAATCAAACGTTTACCGCCTTATGTGTTCAACATTACAGGCGAACTCAAGGCCGCCGCCCGCCGCCGTGGTGAGGATATCATCGATTTCGGCATGGGCAATCCTGATCAGCCCACTCCCCAGCATATTGTGGACAAGTTGGTGGAAGCGGCTCAGCGTAACGACACGCACGGATACTCTTTATCCAAAGGGATTCCTCGGGTACGCAAAGCCATTTGCAACTGGTATCAACATCGTTACGGGGTCGAGCTGGACCCCGAAACCGAAGCCATCTTCACTATTGGCTCAAAGGAAGGCATTGCACACCTGATGCTGGCGGTGCTGGACACAGGAGATATGGTACTGGTTCCCAACCCTAGTTACCCCATCCATATTTATGGCCCGGTTATTGCTGGTGCCGACATACGACATGTGGCCATGACGCCGGGTGTCGATTTTTTTGAAGAACTCGAGCAGGGATTGCGCGGCTCCTATCCCCGACCCAAATTGCTGATTCTCAATTTTCCCAGCAATCCCACCACTCAGTGCGTTGACCTGGCTTTTTTCGAACGAGTAATCGCCATTGCCAAGGAATATGGCATCTATGTTGTTCATGATCTGGCTTATGCTGACATTGTCTACGATGGCTACAAAGCGCCTTCGATTTTGCAGGTTGCTGGAGCAAGGGAGGTAGCCGTGGAGTTTTTCACGCTTTCCAAAAGTTACAGCATGGCTGGCTGGCGCGTTGGGTTTATGGTGGGTAACCGCGATCTGGTGGCGGCTCTGGGGCGCATGAAAAGCTACCACGATTATGGTACGTTTACGCCAATTCAGGTGGCATCGATTGTAGCGCTGGAAGGCCCTCAGGAATGCGTGGAAACCATCAGGGCAACGTATCAAAAGCGTCGTGATGTCATGGTACAAGGCTTGCACAACATTGGATGGATGGTGGATAACCCCAAAGCGACCATGTATGTCTGGGCTAAAATTCCTGAGATGTACCAAAATCAAGGCTCGCTCGAATTTGCCAAAAAACTGTTGAAAGATGCTAAAACAGCGGTTTCGCCGGGTATTGGCTTTGGTGAACTGGGCGATGACCATGTGCGATTCTCGCTCATTGAAAATGAAGCCCGAACCCGGCAGGCTATTCGGGGAATTCGGGATATGTTTCGCAAGGACGGACTGATATGAAACCCATACGCGTGGGACTGTTGGGCTTGGGAGTGGTTGGTGGCGGAACTTACGCCATTCTGGAACGCAATCGCGAGGAGATTGGTCGCCGGGCAGGGCGCGAAATTCGCATCATTATGGCGGCTGTTCGAGAATGTGATCATGAAAAGGCACATCAAAAAACAGGTGGCGCCATTCCACTAACCCACGATCCAATGGCGGTAGTCAATTCACCTGATGTAGATATCGTCGCTGAATTGATGGGAGGGATTCATCCGGCTAAGGAGTTGGTGTTGCAGGCTATCGCCCGGGGCAAACATGTTGTCACGGCCAATAAGGCATTGCTGGCTTTGCACGGCAATGAGATTTTCAAGGCAGCCCATGCCAAGGGCGTAATGGTGGCTTTTGAAGCGGCTGTGGCAGGAGGCATCCCCATCATCAAGGCGCTGCGTGAAGGACTCACGGCCAACCGCATTGAATGGATCGCCGGCATTATCAATGGCACCAGCAACTTCATTCTGACCTGCATGCGCGATCACGGTGACAGTTTTGATGATGCGCTCAAACAAGCCCAGGATCTGGGATATGCCGAGGCAGACCCCACATTTGATATCGAAGGCATTGATGCGGCCCATAAGCTGACCATCATGGCAGCCATTGCTTTTGGTATCCCCATGCAGTTTGATCGGGCCTATACGGAAGGCATTTCAAGGCTCACAGCCCAGGACATCCAGTATGCCGAAGAGTTCGGTTATCGCATCAAGCTGTTGGGCATTACCCGGCGCACGGCCCGAGGCATCGAGTTGCGTGTGCACCCTACACTAATTCCAGAAAAGCGCTTGATCGCCAATGTGGATGGTGTAATGAATGCCGTACTGGTCAAAGGCGATGCTGTTGGTGCAACGTTGTATTACGGTGCAGGCGCTGGCGCCGAACCTACGGGATCTTCAGTGGTGGCGGATCTCGTGGACATCACGCGCATGGCAACCTCCGATCCTGGTAATCGCGTGCCGCATCTGGCGTTTCAGCCAGATCAAATGCACGACGATGTTGTTTTACCGGTGTCGGAAATTGAAACTTCTTACTATTTGCGCATACGTGCCTACGATCGCCCAGGCGTGCTGGCAGACATTACCAGAATTCTGGCCGACCTTGGCATTTCCATCGAGGCCATGCTGCAACGCGAACCCGCAGCCGGGGAGGAACGCGTGGACGTCATCATGTTGACGCATCAAACCATCGAAAAGCAGATTGATCAGGCTATTGCAAAAATTGAGTCCCTGGACAGCATTTCCGGTTCCATCACGCGCATTAGACTGGAATCCCTCGGGTCTGCATAAAGGACGTCATGGCACATTATCAAGGTTTGATTCATCGCTACCGTGATCGCTTGCCGGTCACAGACAACACGCCCATTATTTCGCTCAATGAGGGCAACACACCCTTGATTGAACTGATAAATTTACCGAAGAAATTGGGGCACTCAGGGCGTTTGTTTGCCAAATTCGAAGGCCTGAATCCCACTGGTTCCTTTAAGGATCGGGGTATGACCATGGCGGTGACCAAGGCGGTAGAGGCGGGCTCCAAGGCCATTATCTGTGCTTCCACCGGAAATACTTCTGCCGCCGCTGCTGCTTATGCAGCACGAGCAGGCATCACCAGCTTTGTTTTGATTCCCGACGGCAAAATCGCACTGGGCAAACTGGCTCAAGCCATGATGCATGGCTCGGTGGTGATTCAGATTCAAGGAAACTTTGATGACGGCATGCGCCTAGTCCAGGAAATTTCAGCCGATCTTCCCATCGCGTTGGTTAATTCAGTCAATCCTTACCGCCTGCAGGGCCAGAAAACCATTGCTTTCGAAGTGATAGATGCTTTGGGTGATGCACCGGACTACCATGTGCTTCCAGTGGGTAATGCGGGCAACATCAGTGCACACTGGATGGGTTACAGCGAGTCCATCTGTCAACAGACTGAGGCTTGTGGTCTGTGCAATGGCCAATGCCCGTATCACATCGAGGCGTTGGCAACCCGGCGTCCCATCATGCTAGGTTATCAAGCTTCAGGCGCCGCACCGTTTTTGCGCGGTGCTCCGGTCTCCCATCCTGAAACCATTGCCACTGCAATCCGCATCGGTAACCCCATGTCCTGGAACCTTGCCTGGGCGGCAGTTAAAGAATCTGGTGGTTGGTTTGACGAGTGTACTGACACAGAAATTCTGGAGGCACAAAAGCTGCTGGCACAAACAGAAGGTGTATTTTGCGAACCCTCGTCGGCGACTTCTCTGGCGGGTCTGATCAAGGATCTGAAGCGCGGGAAAATCAAACCGGATGCAACCATTGTGGCTACACTCACGGGTCACGGCCTGAAAGATCCTGATACGGCCATTGCACAGGGTGCCCAG
>DAIDTL010000093.1 GCA_027457225.1 Ferrovaceae bacterium | reverse complement strand
GGTCTATCGGGATGTTCTGGTGGCTGCCTTGCTGATCAATGTGTTTGCCCTGTCGCTCCCGCTGTTCTCGATGAATGTCTATGACCGTGTCGTCCCCGCCCATGCGGTGGATACCTTGTGGGTTCTGGCCTTGAGCGTGTTGCTGCTGCTTGCCCTGGATTTTTTGCTCCGCATGATGCGTGGGCATTTTATAGATCACGCGTCGGCGCGCATTGACCTTCAGCTCTCCAGCGCTTTGATGGAACGGGTGCTGGGCCTTAAAATGGCAGCACGGCCCGCGTCGGTGGGAGCCTTTGCAGCCACCATGAAATCCTATGAAGTCATTCGCGATTTCATTGCTTCGGCAACGGTAGCGACCATGGTGGATATTCCCTTTGCGCTGTTTTTTTATGTGACCATTGCGTGGATCGCCTGGCCGTTGGTGTTTGTCCCCATCGTTGGCTTTCTCATGGTGGGCATCTACGTTTATGCGATCCAGCACAAGTTGCATGAGTTATCCATGGCAACCTACAAGGCCGGGGCCTTACGCAATGCAACCCTGGTGGAAAGCCTGTCGGCCATGGAAACGGTCAAGGCCCTGGGCGCCGAAAACCAGATCCAGACCAATTGGGAAAAAACCAGTGCGTTCCTGACCAAAATATCGAATCAGCAGCGCACCCTCTCGCTCTCGGCGACACAGAGCGTCCAAACCATTCAGCAGGTGGTAAATATTGCCGCGCTGGTCGGTGGGGTGTATCTCATACATGATGGGACTCTGACGCAGGGCGGCATGATCGCCTGCACCATGTTGATGGGTCGGGCGATGACCCCACTGGGGCAAATGGCAGGTTTGTTGATTCAGTATCAGGGCGCCAAGACTTCCCTGGAGCCGCTTAACAAGCTGATGGCCGACCCCATTGAGCGCCCTCCCGAATCCACTTTCGTGCACCGCGCCGACCTTAGTGGGAAAATAGAATTCCGTGACGTGACGTTTGGCTATCCCAATACCGACCCGGCGCTTAACAATGTGTCATTCTGCATCAATCCGGGAGAGTCGGTGGTCATATTGGGGAAAGTGGGTTCCGGAAAATCCACCATCCAGAAACTGATCATGGGATTGTATGAGCCCCAGAGGGGTTCCGTACTGGTGGATGATATTGACCTCAGACAAATTGATCCCGCGGACCTGCGTCGCAACATTGGTTATGTCGGTCAGGAATCAATCCTGTTTTACGGCACGCTGCGCGAAAACATCGTCTATGGGGCACCCTACGCGGAAGATTCGGCGATTCTCGCGGCAGCAGGTCTGGCCGGTTTGTTGACCTTGATCAACAAACATCCGCGCGGTTTTGATATGCAAATC
Organism: Ferrovaceae bacterium; assembly: GCA_027457225.1. Lineage (GTDB taxonomy): Bacteria > Pseudomonadota > Gammaproteobacteria > Burkholderiales > Ferrovaceae > JAJZRV01. The sequence continues at coordinate 3,799 of DAIDTL010000093.1, read as the reverse complement.
GGGGAGCGTGGCGACACGCTATCCGGGGGCCAGCGCCAGGGTGTGGCCATTGCCCGTGCTTTTTTGACCGATCCGCCGTTGCTCGTTCTGGATGAGCCCACCAGCGGGATGGATTACACCACGGAGAGCGAATTCAAGGTGCGTCTTGGCCGTTTCGCCAAACGCTCAACCCCGGGGAAAACGGTGGTCATTTCGACGCACCGGTCAAGCCTCGTTGATCTGGCGGACCGGATCATCGTCATTGACAACGGGTATATCGTGGCGGATGGCCCGCGCAACGAAGTGGTCGAAGCCTTGCAAACCGGAAAGGTCGAACGAGCAGGATGAGCGATAAAAAACACATATCGCAGTGGGATCGCCTCCAGCAGGGCAAGTTCAAGGCCCCCTGGATTTTTCGTATTTTTATCGTCCTGTTGGTCAGGTTGCTTGACCTGCCCAGAAAGCTGTTGCAACCGCTGCTCCGGTGGATGATCAACCGCAACAAGGAAAAATTCGACGATACCGGCGGCAATGATTTCATGGCCAGCGCGGATTATGCGATTGCAACGCAGGATCCGATTCGGGCGAGGGTGCTGCTGAAAATGCTGGCCTGGATCCTGGTGATCTTTTTGATCTGGGCCAGTTTCACCAAGGTGAATGAAGTCACGCGAGGGGAAGCCAAAGTGATCCCTTACAGCCAGATCCAGGTGGTGCAGAATCTGGATGGCGGCATTGTTTCGGAAATTACGGTCCATGAAGGCGATGTGGTTCAGAAGGATCAGGTGTTGATGCGTATTGACGATACCCGCTTTCTCTCCAGCCTGAAGGAAAGCCGCTCCCAGTTTGTGTCCCTGGAAGCCAAGGCGGCCCGCTTGCGTGCCCTGGCAGAGAACAGCAAATTCGTCATGCCCGAGGAGGTGGTCAAGGAAGATCCGGACACTGCCGAAGAAGAGCGTCGTCTGTATGAATCCAGGAAGTCCGAGCTGGAAAACACCATCTCGATCTCCCGGGGCCAACTGGCACAGCGCCAGCATGAACTGACCGAGCTTGAGGCCAAACATGAACAGGCCGCAAGAGCCTGGGAGCTGACCTACAAGGAACTGGCACTGACCAAGCCGTTGCTGTCGGCAGGGGCGGTTTCCGATGTGGATATTTTGAAGCTGGAACGCGATGTCGCGCGTTTTCGCGGTGATCGCGACATGGCTTCCGCACAGATCGCTCGTGTGAAATCGGCCATCATCGAATCCACCGGGAAGGTGAGGGAAGTTGAAGACAGTTTTCGCAATGACGCACGCAAGGACCTTGCAGAAACCCAGGCCAAGATCAACGGGCTGACCGAAGTGAATGTGGGGCTTTCCGACAAGGTCTTGCACTCGGTCATGAAATCGCCGGTGAAAGGCACGGTCAAACGGCTGCTGGTGAATACGGTCGGAGGCGTGATCAAGCCAGGCCAGGACATCATGGAAATCGTGCCGCTGGATGACAGCCTCCTGCTGGAAGTCAGGATCCTTCCCAAGGACATCGGTTTTCTCAGGCCGGGACTGCGGGCCCTGGTCAGATTCAACGCCTATGACTTTGTCATCTATGGCGGACTGGCAGGAACCCTGGAGTCCATTGGCGCGGATACGGTGGTGGATGACAAGGGGAACGCGTTTTACCTGGTGCGTGTCAAAACGGACAGGAACAATCTGGGCAAAAACCTCCCGATCATCCCCGGCATGGTGGCGGAGGTGGATATTCAGACTGGCGAAAAATCCGTGTTGAGTTATCTGTTGAAACCCGTTTTGAGAGCCCAGCAGCGCGCGTTGACCGAGCGGTGAGTTCACAATGACCCGCAAGAGTGATCCACTCGAAAAACTGAAAGCCCTTCCCCATGTGTTCGTTACGGATGGTGAGCCGATCAGGTCCAACTGGCGCGAAGCCTTTCCCCAGGCGCAGCTGGGCTACACCAGGGCGACATCGTGCGAGGCGAGCGTCGTTTGGGTGTTGCTGCCCTACACCGGGGACATCACGCCCCTGATTCGACGATGGCAGCGCATGGTCGGTGATGCGCCGGTGGTTGCGCTTTCGGATGAGCCGCGGGATGAAGAAGGCATGGTGGCCCTGCGTGCCGGGGTGTCCGGCTACTGCAATGGCTACGCCTCTCCTGCGGTACTGCAGCAGGTCGCTGAAACGGTCCTGCAGGGCGGGGTGTGGCTGGGCCAATCATTGCTGCAAAAGCTGGTGGCCACCACGGCACAAAACCTTCCCAAACCGGCAGTTGCCCCCCTGGACTGGACTTTGAGTCTGACCGAGCGCGAGGTCATAGTGGCCCGGGCCGTCGCGTCAGGGGCCAGCAACAAGGAGATTGCCGACCAGCTCAATATTACCGAGCGAACGGTGAAGGCGCACCTGACTGCCGCTTTCGAGAAACTGAGGGTTCGCGATCGCCTGCAACTGACGCTGCTGGTCAATGGCATCACGGAGCTGAAAGCGCCTTCCTGAGGCCCAATCCCGGGTTGTACCTTAGTACAATGGTTTTTCCCCTTGAACAGGCTTAAAGTTGAGGCTAGGTAGGGCTAAAAGCTTTTCAGGGGAACGTAAATGGCTGAAGTTGCAGGACAAGTTGCTGGAGTTGCCGGGACCACCGCGGTCGCCGTAACCCCCCCTGTCGCCGGAGCTCCCCCTGTCGCCGGAAACCCTGCCGAAATCGCCGGGAAGGTTTTAAGTGTTTCCGGAAAAGTGGTTGCTGTCAACCAGGCGACCGGGGTAACCCGTACATTGCACGCCGGAGACAAGGTCTTCATTGGTGAGCTCATCACCACGGCCAAAGGCGCCACCGTCGATCTGACTCTGGCGGATGGGCGCAACCAGGAAATTCTCGACAACAAAAAGGTTCTGCTTCAGCATGAAGTGGCCTCGGCTTCGGGCAACGGCCCGACCGGGAGTGACAGCGCCATACAGGTCAATAGTTCTGACGCTAACGCGGCGCTGACTGCATTCAAGGTAGGCGGCGCCACTGACAGCGTCATTCAATCCGGTAGTGTCTCAAGCAGTTCATCGAATGCAGGCGCCCAGATACCGAACACGGTGCACAACGCCGGCATGACGATCAGCGCCTCTTCCCTTGGCACACCCGCTTCAACGGCCACGGCCCAGGTGATCGATCCCAATGCCAGCCAGAACAATGCTCACATCGTAACCCAGACGACCACCCCGACGGCTCCTCCGACGACGGCGCCTCAAGATACCAGTTCCAGTCCAACCGTTGCCCAGTTGTCTTCGCCGACGGTGAATCAAGCGACGTCGCCTACTACCTCCCAATCGACCAATTCCACTGCACCGATTGCGGGTGTTGCACAGGCTGCAGAAGCAGCCGATGCACAAGCCAGAACGGCTGCCCAGGCGGCTGCGACGGCCTCTGCCAATCATGCCGCCACTGACGCATCGACGGCCCAGGCTGCGGCAGACGCTGCAGCGCATGCTGCCACCAGTGCCAGTCAGGCGCTTGCCGAAGCCGTGCTGACGGGGTTCACTTCAGCCATCACTGCAGCCAAGACCGCCGCCACTGCGGCGAATGCAGATGCAACCACTGCCCAAACTGCCGCCAATACCGCTGCTACGGCTGCCGCCCAAGCCGCGGCTGCTGCCGCCAGTGCCCAGAACACGACCAGTGCTACGGACGCCAAGACTGCGGCCATCGCGGCTGCCAGCGCCGAATCCACTGCAGCTACAGCTTCAACCGCTGCTGTGGCAGCCAGTGCCCAGGCGACCACTGACTCGTCTACGGCGCAGCAGGCGGCGACAACAGTGACGCCGCCGGAGATTACGGTGGACCCGG
>DAIDTL010000092.1 GCA_027457225.1 Ferrovaceae bacterium | reverse complement strand
ATCGTATGCTGAGCATCGGGCGCAACCCGAATCTTGCCGTTGAACACCGCGCGCCCCGACTCGTTCAGCACCCCTTTGAAGCATTCATCGCTGGAACAATCCGGGCTATCGTGGCGAATGGTGGTGTGAAAATCCTGAAGTTCACGCCCCGCCACGCGGTACAACCCTCTCATGGACACTGCGGCACCCGGTTCCACCAGAGCAGATTCGATATCGTTGCGTCCCAGTGCGCCAGAAAGCGCAAAGGAATGCGAATCAAATCGGCTTTCGCGTTTTTGCAAGGCCTGTAACGCGGCGATGTGATAGGAGCGAGGCCCCTCCTGTTGAATTTTGACATGCGTGATTTTTGCCCCCTGTTCCAGGGTCACTCCCGTGACCTCATTGATCAGGTAGGGCTCATCTGTCATGCCAAGATACTGTTCAACCACGGCAAAGGTGCTTCCTGCAGCCGCTTCATAGGCATTGACCAGATGCATGGCATGCTGTCCTTTGGTCGCTACATACATGATCAACAGCGGCTCATCCAGATGAACGTCGGCATCTGCGGCCACCCAGGCACCTTCCGTCATAAAGGCTGCATTCAGTGCAGCAAAAGGCGTGCGTCGCTGCACCTGTTCCAGCAGCCCTTGGAGTCTGATGCTGTCCTGTGCAGATTGATCAGAAATTGCGCCCATCCGGAGTCCGGATGGCAACCCCTCTACACTGGAAAGCTTGGGTTGGTACACACCGTCGACAAAAACCAGACGATGGTTCGCGTCGGGCAGCACTGATTTTTCCTTCAGCAGGGCCCACGCCATGGCTTCTGGAACGACCGGAGTGCAAGACAACGCCAGTTTCTCCAGAACAGCAACACTGGTGTATTTCCATTCCTCATGGCGCGTAGAGGGAAATCCCTGCTCGGCAAAACGCGACCATCCCGATTGTCGCCAGGCATGCCATGGGGCAGAATCCCGCCAGGGCAGTAATGGCCCTACGCGCTCAAATTCTGATTGATAGTGCTGAATGGCCGCACTCATGATTTAGGCTGCACCTCTGCCACGCCCATGCCTTCATCACAGACCCAGGCATACCCTTGCTTTTCCAGCTCATGGGCCAGCTCCGGGACTCCGGAACGAACGATTTTGCCGCCCACCAGGACATGCACGAAGTCGGGTTTGATATAGTCCAGCAAGCGCTGGTAATGGGTCACTAAAATCATGGCGCGATCTTCGGCACGTAGACTGTTAACACCATTCGCAACGATCTTGAGTGCATCAATATCCAGCCCTGAATCGGTTTCGTCCAGAATGGCAAGTTTGGGCTCCAGCACCGCCATCTGTAGGATTTCGTTGCGTTTTTTCTCGCCACCAGAAAACCCTTCATTGACGGAACGGTAGAGCATGGATTCGTTCATTTCCATCAACTTCATCTTGTCCTTGACCAGCGCCAGAAAATCCAGCGCATCCAACTCAGGCAAACCACGATGCTTGCGCTGCGCGTTGAGCGCTGCTTTCAGCAAATACACATTGCCGACGCCAGGAATCTCGACCGGATATTGAAACGCCAGAAAAACGCCTTGCCGTGCACGCTCTTCAACGGCCAGCGCCAGCAGGTCTTTCCCCTGATAGAGAACAGATCCTGAAGTGACCGTCGCATTTTCACGGCCGGCCAGCACATTCGATAAAGTACTTTTTCCGGACCCATTGGGCCCCATGATGGCGTGGATTTCACCCGCCTTTATTTCGAGATTAATACCATTGAGGATGGGTTTGTCCCCAACCGACGCATGAAGATCCTTGATAATGAGCATGATAAATTCCTGATATACGACTTTAACCGACGCTGCCTTCCAGACTGACGCCAAGAAGCTTTTGGGCTTCCACGGCAAACTCCATGGGCAATTCCTTGAACACTTCCTTGCAGAACCCGTTAACAATCATTGAAACAGCATCTTCGGCAGACAGTCCGCGCTGACGACAGAAAAACAGCTGATCCTCTCCGATACGCGAGGTGGACGCTTCATGTTCCACCTTGGCAGATGCATTCTTGACTTCGATATATGGAAAAGTGTGTGCGGCGCACTTGTCGCCCAACAACAAGGAGTCGCACTGGGTGTAGTTGCGCGCACCGCTGGCCGCGCGCGCGATGCGCACCAATCCACGGTAGGCCTGATGGCCGTGTCCTGCCGAAATCCCTTTCGAAACAACGGTACTCCGGGTATTTTTACCCATGTGAATCATCTTGGTGCCGGTGTCTGCCTGCTGCCGGTGATTGGTCAGCGCAACGGAATAGAATTCACCCACGGAATGATCCCCACGGAGGATAACGCTGGGGTATTTCCAGGTGATGGCTGAACCGGTTTCCACCTGGGTCCAGGAAATTTTTGAATGGGCCCCGCGACAGTCTCCTCGTTTGGTCACAAAATTGTAGATCCCTCCGCGACCCTCATTGTCACCGGGGTACCAGTTTTGAACCGTCGAGTATTTGATCTGGGCGTTTTCCAGGGCAACTAACTCCACCACAGCAGCATGCAGCTGATTCTCATCTCGCATGGGAGCAGTACAGCCTTCCAAATAGCTGACATAGGCATCGCGATCCGCGATGATCAGCGTGCGTTCAAACTGCCCGGTGTTTTTGGCATTGATGCGAAAGTAGGTGGACAACTCCATGGGGCAACGTACCCCAGGAGGAATGTAGACAAATGAGCCATCACTGAATACGGCGGAGTTGAGTGCCGCATAAAAATTATCCTGCACGGGCACTACGGAACCCAGATATTGCCGTACCAGTTCGGGATGGTGTTGAACAGCCTCGGAAAACGAGCAGAAGATAATGCCTTTTTCCGCCAGCTTGTCTTTAAACGTCGTCGCGACCGAAACACTGTCGAAAACAGCATCCACGGCTACGCCAGCGAGGATGGCCCGCTCATGCAGCGGGATGCCCAGTTTTTCGTAAGTTTTCAGCAACTCAGGATCCACCTCATCCAGGCTTTTGGGACCATCTTTCTGCGATTTGGGCGCCGAATAATAAATAATGTCCTGATAATCAATGGGTGGGTAATGCACGCTAGCCCATTCTGGAGGGGTCATCTCCAACCAACGGCGATAAGCTGCAAGTCGCCATTCCAGCAAAAATTCAGGCTCATTCTTTTTTGCAGAAATCACCCGGACGGTGTCTTCTGACAGGCCACGCGGCAAAGCATCCGCCTCTACGGACGTTTCAAACCCGTGCTGGTATTCCTGGCTGATGATCTCTTCGAGTGTGGAAGTCGTATTGCTCATAATTGAACTCTGGATTGCCCCGGTTGGCGGGTAATGTGAACGGGATGGACAGGTGGTACGGACAGTTCTGCCAGGGTAACGCCTGCCAGAGCGTCATTGACCGCCTTGCTGATCCTTTGCCAGTTGGTTTTGACCGAGCAGGAAGGTTGACGGTTACAGTTTCCAGGCTGTTGGACCGTTCCGCAGTCGGTCAATCCGACCGGCCCCTCCAGCGCCCGAATAATGTCCGCCATGGTAATTTGTTCAGGCATCCGCGACAGCAAATACCCCCCTTTGATGCCGCGTTGTGATTCCAGTAACCCTGCCCGCGCCAGGGTTTTAAGCACTTTGTTGGCCGTAGGCAAGGACACTCCCACTGCCTGGGCAATCTCATGGGCAGCGTGCAGCCGTTCCGAATCACGCGCCAGATAGGTCATGATCTGGGTGCCATAGTCCGTCATTCTGCCTATCTTGATCATGATTCTGGCAGTCCTTTATAAAAAATCATTGATTAGCCAACGGGTTACATAATACAAGACTATTATAGTACTATTTCAGGCCAGTTCGCAACTTAGCTCTGCTGATAGAATTAAGAGCGCTCACTTCACAGGACACTCAATGGTTCCCCATCTGACGACTGCTTTGACCGGCCCGTTACAAGCGCTGGAACACCATATCCTGGACGCCATGCCTGGCATAGAACACTGGTTTCGCCAACAGTGGCAGGACCATTCCGCCCCGTTTTACACTTCGGTCGATTTACGCAATGCGGGGTTCAAACTGGCCCCCGTAGACACCAACCTATTTCCTGCCGGTTTCAACAATCTGCGCCCTGAATTCGAACCCCTGTGCATTCAGGCTGCCATGATGACTGTTGAAAAAATAGGTCCTGACACTCGCGAGTTCATGCTGATTCCGGAAAACCACACCAGCACCCTGTTTTATCTACAAAATGTGGCTTCCCTCAAATCCATTTTGCAACGTGCCGGGTTTTCCGTTCGCATCGGCAGTCTGCTCCCGGAAATCACTGCCCCTACCCCCGTGACGTTGCCCTCGGGCGAAATCTTGACTTTGGAGCCCGTCTCTCGTTCAGGCAATCGACTGACACTGAAGGGCTTTGATCCGTGCGCCATTTTGCTCAACAACGATCTGACTGCTGGCATACCCGACCTGTTGCAGGGATTGTCGCAACCCATCGTCCCTCCTTTGTATGCCGGGTGGAGCACTCGACGTAAATCACGGCATTTTGCCGCTTACGACCGCGTCGCTGAAGATTTTGGACGCCTCGTGGGCATTGATCCGTGGCTTATCAACCCCTATTTCAGTCACTGTGGTCAAGTCGATTTCTCAGATAAGCAAGGTCTAGACTGCCTGTACACGCAAGTTGAAATACTGCTTGGGAAAATCCGGGAGAAGTACGCCCAGAATGGGATTCAGGATGACCCTTTTCTGATCATCAAGGCAGATGCAGGGACTTACGGCATGGGCATTATGACGGTCAAAAGCCCGGACGACCTGAAAAGCCTCAACCGTAAACAACGTAATAAAATGTCCACCATCAAAGAAGGCCAAACCGTGAGCGAAGTGTTGATTCAGGAAGGGGTCTACACCTATGAGTGCGTCGAAGGCGCCGTGGCAGAACCGGTGATATACATGATTGACCATTACGTGGTCGGAGGGTTTTACCGGGTGCATACGGAACGCGGCATCAATGAAAACCTCAATGCCCCTGGTGCACACTTTGTGCCGTTGGCATTTGAAACCACCGCCATCGCCCCGGATCAGAACCAGTCCCCTGATGCCACCCCCAATCGCTTCTATACTTATGGTGTGGTCGCACGATTGGCCATGCTCGCTGCGGCTTTCGAGCTGGAAGACATGGCTGCAACACATAACGACTGAGCACCCCCCATGGA
>DAIDTL010000091.1 GCA_027457225.1 Ferrovaceae bacterium | reverse complement strand
GAGTACGATGATCTGGTGGAACGGGCGCGCATGCTGGGGCGATTGAAATGGATTGAAAACTGCGACTGGATTCAAGTGGGAGGCCATGCACGGATCACACCCATGGCGGATGAAGATCTGGAGCGCCAGAACGAAACCAAGACCTCCACCGTGCATTTTCTGCGTTATGAATTGACCGGGGCCATGATTGCATCCCTGCGGGCGGGGGCGGTCCTTGGTGCCGGTGTGGACCACCCGGCCTACCAGGCCAAAGTTGCCGCTGTGCCGGACCCTTTGCGCCAGTCGCTGCTGGCGGATTTGAGTTAGGGGTCAGACCTCAACTGCCTTTATAATGGGCGTTTGAATTTCTTCAACAAGGCAAACGCGATATGTGCGGCATTGTCGGCGCCGTGGCCCGGCGCAATGTGGTTCCCCTCCTGATCGCGGGTTTGAAGCGCCTGGAATACAGGGGCTATGATTCGGCAGGACTTGCCATCATCAACGGGGGATTGCACCGCGTGCGCAGCATCGGGCGGGTTGCACAGCTGGAAGCGCAGGCCCACGCCGAACAGGTGTCGGGCAACCTGGGCATTGCCCACACCCGCTGGGCCACCCACGGCGCCCCCAGTATCCGCAACGCCCATCCCCACCAAAGCCGCGACGGCATCGCGGTGGTTCACAACGGGATCATCGAAAACTACGAAGCCCTGCGCAGTCAGTTGCAACAGCAGGGATACTCCTTCGAATCGGAAACCGATACCGAGGTCATCGCGCATCTGGTGCATTCCTGTTACGCCCGCCACCAAGACCTGGGGCTTGCCACGCGCGAAGCGGTTGGGATGCTGCAGGGGGCTTACGCCATTGCAGTGGTTTGTGCAGACCAACCGCACCGGCTCCTGGCGGCGCGCCTGGGCAGCCCGTTGTTGATCGGGGTGGGAGAAGGCGAATACTTTTTGGCATCGGATGCCGCAGCCCTGATTGCGGTGACGCAAAACATGCTCTATCTGGAAGAGGGCGACGTGGTGGACATCACGCTCGCGGGTTATGCCATCACCGATGTCGGGGGCCAACCGGTGTCACGGGCCTCGCACGTCAGCCGGGTTTCGGCCGATACGGCCGAGCTGGGGCCTTACGCCCATTACATGCAGAAGGAAATTGCCGAACAGCCGCGTGCCATTGCCGATACGGTGGAGAAAGTGCTGGCGCTCGGTTTTGTGCCCCAGTTGTTTGGCGATTTGGGGCACGCAGTGCTGGCCGACCTCGACAGCGTGGCGATTATTGCATGCGGGACCAGCTACCATGCGGCATTGGTGGCGCGCTACTGGATCGAACAAATTGCGCGGGTGCCTTGCTCGGCCGAGGTGGCCAGTGAATACCGGTACCGCGACTCCGTGCCCAATCCGCGTACGCTCATCGTGACCATCTCGCAGTCGGGCGAAACCGCGGACACGCTGGCCGCGCTCAAGCATGCCCAGGCGCAGGGACATCGCCATTCCCTGGCCATTTGCAACGTGCCCGAAAGCGCCTTGACGCGCTTGTCCACCCTGACGTTTCTGACCCGGGCCGGAATGGAAATCGGTGTGGCTTCCACCAAAGCCTTTACGACGCAGTTGGTGGCCTTGTTTGCGCTGGCGGTGACCCTGGCGCGTTTGCGCGGCGTACTCGCGCGTGAAGCCGAAATTGAATATCTGGATGCGTTGCGTCGTCTGCCCAACAAGGTGCAGCACGTGCTCAATCTGGAGCCACAGTTAAAGCTCTGGGCCGAGCAGTTTGCGAAAAAAAACCACGCCCTGTTTCTGGGGCGTGGCGTGCATTACCCGATTGCCCTGGAAGGTTCCCTAAAGCTCAAGGAAGTTTCCTATATCCATGCCGAAGCCTATCCGGCGGGCGAACTCAAGCACGGTCCATTGGCCCTGGTGGATGCTGAAATGCCGGTGGTGGCGGTGGCTCCCAACGATGCGCTGTTGGGAAAACTCAAATCCAACTTGCAGGAAGTGAAAGCGCGCGGCGGCGAATTATATGTTCTGGCAGACAACGACAGCCATTTCACTTCGGCGGAAGGGCTGCATGTCATCCGCATGCCGGATTACGAAGGCATCCTGAGCCCCGTGATGCATGTGGTGCCATTGCAGTTGCTCGCCTACCACACCGCCTGCCGCCTTGGCACCGATGTGGACAAGCCCAGAAATCTGGCCAAGAGCGTGACGGTGGAATGAAGTAAAGATTGGCGTCAGCCCTTGGTTCTTGGGAATAAAGTTACGAACTAGAGCAACGCGTTAAAGCGGGTTTCAACAAACGCCCCAGGGTCCGCATTTCTTTATATAGTGTGTATAATACACACCATGGATAGCCCAACAATAATCAAGAAACTGGAAAAAGCGGGCTGGGTGCTCCGTGGCGTGAAAGGTTCTCATCACATTTGCAGCCCCCCTGAACGAGGCGGGCATATCACCGTCCCACATCCAAAAAAGGATCTTGGAGCCGGCCTTGCCCATAAGCTGCTGAAGCAGGCTGGGCTGAAGTAGCGCAAACAGAAGGACGCAGAAAGGAGAAAGACATGAAATTTCCGATTGCTATAGAACCTGGAGACGCCAATCACGCGTTCGGGGTCGTTGTCCCGGATCTTCCGGGCTGCTTTTCCGCTGGAGACACTCTGGATGAGGCCGTCGATAATGCCAAAGAGGCGATTGAATTGTGGTTGGAGACGGTAATTGATGACAACGGTGTGATTCCCGAGTCCTCGTCCATTTCCGATCTTCAGGCAAACCCTGAATTTAAGGGGTGGGTGTGGGCTGTGATCACGGTGGATATATCTGAGCTGTCGGACAAGGCAGAGCGGGTGAACATCACGATTCCGGCGCGCGTTTTACGCCGCATCGACGCCGCAGCAAAAGAGGCCGGGGAATCTCGCTCTGGCTACATCGTTCGTAGAGCTCTGGCGGCCTGAAAGGCTCAAACGTCCCAAGCATGCCGAGTGTTCGAGCGGTGTGGCCGGTAGGATTGCTGCATGGCGTCTGGCGTCATTGCAGCATTATGGATGGCAGAATACGCATTTACGAACAAGTTCTGAGCGTTATTCCCAAGAACCCATGGTGCCGACCATGTGCTGCCTTCGGATGGTCTGACGGAGTACTCATTTGAATGACGGCTGTACTTTGAAACCTGCCGTCCCTGCGTGTAACAGTCCGCCACTGTTGCCAAATCAAGTTCCTGACATCGGAAATCAGAAGGGGCCCCCATTCCAGAGGGGCGAATAGGAGCAACCGATCCGCCGCTGTTGACCAATCGTAAACGTCCAAGAACCACTCATTGAAACGGGTCAAGCGGTGGCCGATCGTTCCCGCCCCCTTTTTCAACCCCGCGTAATCTTGATCGCCGCCGCCTCAATCCGGCGCAGGGCACAAGTGGCGCTGCCGACCCGCACTGCAAGCGGGTCGCCGCTGGGAAACCCGCGACGGATCACATGCACCTTTTTCCCTGGCACGAAGCCCAATTCCTTCAGGCGGCGTACCCCTTCCTCGCCCAGGCGCGGGTCGGCCCCCTCATCCAGACTCACCTCGGTAATCACGCCGGATTCGCCGGGGGCCAAATGGGTGACACGATGGATTCGGTTTTTCATGGGGGGTTGCACTGTAGGGCTTAGACACATTATAAACGAGAACGCTTCTTATTTACAATGGCCCGAAAAGGGCCCGTGGTAAGATGGCGTATCCCATGCACAACTGATTTTCCGGCAGATTTTAATGAACGCCACCCTGACCCTGACCCGCCCCGATGACTGGCATGTGCACCTGCGCGATGGCGAGGGTTTGCGGGCCGTCGTCACCGATACGGCGCGCCAGTTCGCGCGTGCCATCGTCATGCCCAATCTCACGCCCCCGGTCACAACGGTGGCGCAGGCCGAGGCTTACCGTGACCGTATCCTGGCTGTGCTGCCTGCCGCCAGTACGTTTACCCCGCTCATGACGCTGTATCTCACCGAGGCCATGCTGCCTCTCGAGATAGAGCGTGCCAGTCGTTCCGGCCTGATTCACGCGGTCAAGTACTATCCGGCAGGAGTGACCACTCACTCCGAGGCGGGTGTCCGCGATCTGGCCCACTGCAGCGAAGCGCTGCGTGCCATGGAAGATCTTGGGGTGCCCTTGCTGATCCATGGCGAAGTGAACGATCCCGCAGTGGATATTTTCGATCGCGAACGCGTATTCATTGAGCGGCACCTGATCCCCCTGGTGCAGCGCTACCCCCAACTCAAGGTGGTGCTGGAACATATTACGACCGCCTCGGCGGTCAAGTTTGTGCTGACTGCCGATGACAATGTGGCAGCGACGGTGACGCCGCATCACCTGTTATATAACCGCAATGCCCTGTTCCAGGGAGGGATCCGTCCCCACTATTATTGCCTGCCGATACTGAAACGCGAAGCGCACCGCCAGGCGCTGATCCGTGCGGTCACCTCGGGCAATCCCAAATTTTTTCTGGGAACCGACAGCGCCCCGCACGCCCGCAGCACCAAGGAAAATGCCTGTGGCTGCGCCGGCATCTATAGCGCCCACGCGGCCCTTGAACTGTATGCCGAAGCTTTTGAGGGGGCCGGCGCATTGGGCAAACTGGAAGGGTTTGCCAGCCATTTTGGTGCCGATTTCTACGGTTTGCCACGCAATACACAGTCCGTGACCCTGGTGCGCGAATCCTGGACCGCGCCGGCCACACAGCCTTTTGGCCCGGAAACCCTGGTCCCCCTGCGTGCCGGCGAAGCCATTGCCTGGAGGCTGCAGGCGCCGATCTGATAGAATCGGCGGTGAAGCTGGCTGGGCAGTCGCCGCGTGCCTCTGGCACGGGGAGGAAAGTCCGGGCTCCACAGAGCAGGATGCCGGTTAACGACCGGAGGCCGTGAGGCCATGGACAGTGATACAGAGACTTAAACCGCCGAAGCGCTGCGCAAGCAGGGCTGGCAAGGGTGAAAAGGTGCGGTAAGAGCGCACCGCGGCCGGAGTGATCCGCGCCGGCAGGGTAAACCCCATGCGGAGCAAGACCAAATAGGGGAGGAGGAGCGGCCCGCTCCGTTCGACTCCCGGGTAGGTTGCTAGAGCTTGGCAGCAATGCCTTGCCCAGACGAATGACCGCCGCCCTTCGGGGGCTGCTGAAAAAGGCCAAGGCCACCGGCTCCCTCACGGCCCGCGAT
>DAIDTL010000090.1 GCA_027457225.1 Ferrovaceae bacterium | reverse complement strand
GTTTTATTTCCTGTTGCGTCGGCGATCAGGGGTCAGCGACAACCGCAAGGCACTCAATACAGCGGTTTATCGCGATCAGTTGAAAGAGCTGGATGCCGAACATCAGGAAGGCAGCCTGGAAGATATCGATTACACGCAGGCTCGCGACGAAGTTCAGCGCCGCTTGCTGGAAGATACGGCGATGGCGCCTGAAGTTACTGACTACACTCATGGACGCAATCTGGCCATTGGAATCCTGGTGCTCATTCCTGTGGTCGTGGCCGCCCTCTATGTCTGGCACGGTCGCCCCGAAATGCTCAATCCCCAGCCGCAATCTCCCCAGGCTGCAGAACAACAGATCAGTGCCATGGTGGCGTCACTTGCCGCCAAGCTGGCCAAAAATCCGGACAACCCGGAGGGCTGGACCATGCTGGCCCGTTCCTACATGAATATTGACCGCCCCAAAGAAGCGGTCGAGGCATTTGGACATTTGACCAAACAACTCAACGACGATCCGCAGTTGATGGTGGATTATGCAGAGGCCCTGGCCTCCTCCGGGCAGGATCAGGGCATGGTGCAGGCGCGCTCCTGGGTTGAGAAAGCCCTGGTGCTGGAACCGGGGAATGCAAAGGGATTGTTTCTGTCGGGGGGCTTTGCTTTTGCCGACAAAAATTACCGCAAAGCTACCGTCGTTTGGGAAAAACTGATGCCCCTTCTGGAACCCGGCTCACCGGATGCCCGTTTTGTGCTGGAAAAACTGAACATCGCAAGGGCCCAGATCAAGTTGCCTCCCCTGGCCGAAGACAAGTTCCAACTGGCCACGGGCCCAACCCGTCCGCAAGCCAATGGCGCTTCCAGTGCTGTTGCCGGTACGGTGGTGCTGGACCCGTCACTCAAGAGCAAAACGGCACCCACGGATACGGTGTATCTCTTTGCCCGGGCGGTGCAGGGTCCGCGCATGCCCCTCGCCGTTTTGAAGACGACTGTCAGTCAGTTGCCACTGGAATTTGAGTTGACCGACGCCATGGCCATGAGCCCACAGTTCAACTTGTCGTCGGCCAGTCTGGTGCGAGTGGAAGCGCGGGTATCGAAGTCGGGCAATGCCACTCCCGGCAGCGGTGACCTGGTGGGGGCAAGTCTGCCCGTCAAGCCTGGCACGCGCGGCATAGAGGTCAGCATCAGCCAGATACAACCCTAAGGATCAGGGTTTGAGCGTTTTGGCGGCTTTCTGTGCCTGATTCACCGCATCCTTGACTTCAGGCGGCATGTAATTTTCGTCGTGTTTTGCCAACACTTCGGTGGCCACAAATTGTCCGTCATTGCCGAGTTTGCCTTGGGCGACCATGCCGCGTCCCTCCCTGAACAAGTCGGGAAGGATCCCGCTGTAGGTAACGGTGACGTCCTTTGCGGTGTCAGTGACCACAAAACTGGAGGTGATCCCGTCACGCGTGAGAGAGCCTGCCTTGACCAGGCCGCCGATCCGGAAGGCTGTGTTTTTTGGGACCTCGCCATTCGCGATCTGGGTGGGCGTGTAGAAAAACACCAGATTGCTGCGGAATGCGTTGAGGACCAGTGCCGTGGCAATGCCGAGGACAGCCAGGGCCCCAACGATCAGGAGGAGTCGTTTGTGACGTGGTTTCATTGCGTCAATTCCTTGCGCAGTAGCCGGGCCAAAATGGCACGTCGCCGCAGTTTCAGCATCCAGATCTCGATTCCCATGCCCAGAACACAGGCGCCGATGCTGCCCCATACATAAAGGGCATATCCGCCCATCGCCAGAAAATCATTGAAGCTATTCCATTGCATTTTTTTTCACCCACCCGCTGGTCAGTTCGCGTTCCAGAATGATGCAACGCACCCGCATCAGGGCTACGGCGATGGTATAGGCCCAGAATGCCAAAGCCATCAGCAGCATGCCCAGCAGCATGGTATGCGCCATGCTGGGCGCTTTGGTCATGGATACAGAAGCGCCCTGGTGCAGGGTGTTCCACCATTGCACCGAGAAATAAATAATGGGGACATTGATCACCCCGACCAGGGCCAGGATGGCCCCGGCCTTGTCGGCGCGGCGCGGATCGTCAATAGCCGCCTGCAATGCGATGAACCCCAGATATAAAAAGAACAGGATCAATTGCGAGGTGAGGCGCGCATCCCACACCCACCAGGCTCCCCACATGGGTTTTCCCCACAAAGCGCCAGTCCATAGCGATAAGAAAGCAAACAAGGCCCCGGTGGGCGCCAAGGCCGAGGTCATCATACCCGATAGACGGGTGTTGAAGGCCAGTCCCAATGCGGCCCAGAACGCCATCACGCAATAGATAAACATGGACATCCAGCTGGCCGGGACGTGCACGAAAATGATGCGATAACCTTCGCCTTGCTGGGCATCCGTGGGCGCCACCACCAGGCCAACCCACAGACCGGCAATGGTCAGTATCGCGGCTGCCGTGGCAAAGAAGGGGATCAGCCGTCCCACCAAGGGATAGAACGAAGCGGGCGATGCAAATTTGAACCAGTTGACCAGGGAATGATTCATCCGCTTACTCCAGCGCAACGCGCAACGCGACCGTGGTAACCCACGGCGCAAAAAAAGTGCTGACAACCAACAGAGCGGCCAGGAGGGACAAATGTCCCTCGGAGCCCAATCCGGCGAGGTCGGCTTCCACGGCACCTGCCCCAAAAATCAGAGCGGGAATGTACAACGGCAGGATCAGCAGTGACAACAGTGCACCACTTCCGCGCACACCAAGCGTCAAGGCAGCTCCCACGGCACCAATCAGCGACAGGATGGGCGTCCCCAGCAACAAGGATACAGTCAGGATCAGCAGGCTGCGACCAGACAGGTCAAACTGCAACCCCAGTACGGGAGCGATCAGGACCACGGGCAGTCCCGCCACCACCCAGTGGGCCAGGATCTTTCCTGCCACCAGCAGGGTAAACGACTGGGGGGACAAGGCCATCTGTTCCAGAGTGCCATCGGCATGGTCCGGGGCAAACAGGCGCTGCAATCCCAGCAATGTCGCCAGCAGGGCACCGATCCACAACGCGCCAGGAGCTATCTTGCGCAGCAGGTCGGGGTCCGGTCCGATGCCGAGGGGCAACAGATTGACCACGATGACAAAGAAGAACAGGGCAGTGACGATCTCGGTTTTGTGACGCGCCGCCAACAGCAAGTCGCGCCGCACCGACTGTTGGAAAGGATAGAGAAGGCCGTTCATAGGGTAATGCACAGGCCAGGGGGAAGGGACAAGGATTGGTGGCTGGTCAGGACAGCACTTCCGCCCCGGGATAAATGTGTTTCGATCAGGCTGGATAAAAAGCCCACGGCATGCGCGTCGAGTGCGGTATAGGGCTCATCCAGTATCCATAGGCTGGCAGGACGCAACAGCAGGCGACACAGCAACACCCGACGTCGTTGCCCTGCAGAAAGGAAGCGTACCGGCAGGTGTTCCCGTCCTTGTAACCCGAAGGGATGCAACGCCGCCAGGGCCGTATTTTCCGATACGGCAAACCCCTCCATACCGAGGCTCAATGCGAGATTTTCCAGTGGGGTCAACTCCTCCTTGAGCGCGCCCTGATGACCCAGGTAGAGCAGGTCGGTGTGGTAGGTTTCCGGATTCTCCCGCACGGCCTTGCCGTTCCAGGTCACGCGGCCTGCCACGGGTTCCGCCAGGCCGCAGAGGATGCGCAACAGGCTTGTTTTTCCAGCACCGTTGGCTCCAGCAATCTGGAGCCATTGGCTTTCGGGCAATTCAAAACTGAGATCCTGAAACAGGATCCGTTCGCCCCTTTGGCAGGTCAGGTGGGAGACGGACAGCATATTTGCGGTATTCTACAGGATTCACGACCTGACCCTGCGCTACTCCCTGAATCGTGTGTTGGCACAATCATTGCTGTGCTTCTGGACAGAGGTTACTTTACGAGGGGGTCAGCCCCCACTTTTTTCTAAGGAGCAACCCATGGTAAATACCCAACCCTCTTCGGGTGGAGGAGAGCGGTGGTTTCAGTTGGTATTGGGAGTCATCTGCATGATGGCAATATCCAGTCCGCAATACACCTGGACCTTGTTCACCAAGCCGCTGATGGGTGCATTGGCGGTGAAGCTTCCCGAAATTCAGGTGACTTTTTCAATCCTGATTGTATTGCAGACGTTTCTGTCTCCCGCGCAAGGGTTTCTGGTGGATCGATTTGGCCCCCGATTCCTGATTTCTGTGGGTATTCTATTGACGGGTTTAAGCTGGTTGCTGGCCTCCAATGCCACCACGATCACCCAGTTGTATCTGACCTATGGGCTATTTGGCGGTGTGGGAACAGGCATCGTATATATCGGGATTGTCAGCCAGATGGTCAAATGGTTTCCCGATCGACGCGGTTTCGCTGTCGGTATGGTGGCCGCAGGTTATGGCTTCGGGGCAATTCTGACGACGATTCCCATCTCTGCGAGCATTGCAGAACGAGGGTACCAGTCCACACTCTGGACGTTTGGCCTGATCTTTTCTATGGTCGGGCTGCTGGCAGCGCAGGGCCTGAAGCGTCCACCCCGTGAGCGGCATGCGATTCTCACCGGTCATCTCGAAGAACTTTCGGGCGTGTCCCCGGCCGCGATGCTGAAAACCCCGGTGTTCTGGCTGATGTTTGTCATGATGACCATGCTTTCCACCTCCGGGCTGATGGTCATTTCCCAGACGGCAGCATTTGCCCGAGACTTCGGCGTCGCTTCCTTAATCGTCATGGGGATGGCGGCCCTGCCCCTGGCCCTGACTGTGGACCGGATCACCAATGGATTGACGCGCCCCTTCTTTGGCTGGGTCTCGGACAACATCGGGCGTGAAAATACCATGTTCATCGCCTTCATGCTGGAGGGGATCGCCATGTTTGCCTGGCTGCAGTTTCGCGATGATCCGGTGCTATTCGTTCTGCTTTCGGGAGTGGTGTTCTTTGGCTGGGGCGAGATTTTTTCACTCTTTCCGTCGACACTGACGGACACGTTTGGTGAGCGACACGCCACGACGAATTACGGGTTTCTATACATGGCGCAAGGGGTGGGATCAGTGCTGGGTGGCCCCATGGCAGCCCAGTTGCATGAAGCGACGGGCAGTTGGATCCCGGTGTTTGGCGTGGTGATCACCCTGGATATTTTGGCTGCCTTACTGGCCTTCGTGGTTCTGAAACCTTTGCGTAAAAAACGCCAATACATTTAAGGG
>DAIDTL010000089.1:261-5263 GCA_027457225.1 Ferrovaceae bacterium | reverse complement strand
CTCTACGAACCGGCAGCATGCTCGCTCCCGTAAGTTCCGCTTCTAACACGGGTTCCGGTACAGCCTCTGGCTCTGCCGGACCGGCGATCACGGTAGTGGTTCTGACCGGCACCAATGGCAAAGCCCTACTCTCCATCGTCAACAATGGGGTAAAGTTTCCAGAAAACCAATAGGGAAGCCGTCCGCTCCTGATCTGTCAGGGCGACGCCACTTTGGAAGCAAAAAAGGGAGAGAGAAAGTGCACGGACAACCCATAAAGACAAAGCCGGATTGCCCGTGCGAGGGGGCCTGTTGCGATCACCAGAGACACGAAGGTGATCAAGAATCAGGTTGGCACTTTATACCCCTTCTTCACGAAGTATCTTGATCTATCTCAATTAAATTGCAGATAGTGGGTATCATGGCTCCTGATAAACTGAGCCTCGAGTTTCAGTCCCCCACAACACTCATGAAAACACACCACGACCCCCCGGAGATGGAAAAACATACTCCGATGATGCAGCAATACCTCGCCCTAAAGGCAGAGCATCCGGATCGTTTGCTGTTTTACCGCATGGGAGATTTCTACGAGCTGTTCTATGGCGATGCCGAAAAAGCTGCGGGGCTGCTGGACATTACCCTGACCCGTCGCGGTACTTCTGCCGGACAGCCCATTCCCATGGCAGGAGTCCCCTATCACGCCGTGGAGCAAAATCTGGCACGGTTGGTGCGCCTGGGGGAATCCGTGGCCATTTGCGAACAGGTCGGCGACCCGACCACGGCCAAGGGGCCTGTGGAACGCCAGGGGGTACGCATCATCACTCCCGGTACGCTGACCGATGCGGCGCTCCTGGATGAAAGCCGCGACACCCTGCTCGCTGCCGCTGCCCCGGCTGGGGATACGGTGGGGTTGGCCACCCTCAATCTGAGTAGCGGCCAGCTGATCCTGTCCGAATACCCGCTTGACGACCTCGGTGCCGAACTGGAACGCATTGACGCCGCCGAGATTCTGGTACCGGAATCCTTTGTTTCGACGCCGGGCCAGGCGCGTCTGCCGCTGCAACGACTGGCGCCCTGGCACTTTGACCTGGAGCGCGCACAGCGCGCCCTGTGCGAGCAATTCAAGGTACATGACCTATCGGGTTTTGGCTGTGCCGATCTGCCCGCCGGGATCACCGCTGCAGGTGCCTTGTTGGGATATGCCAGCCACACTCAACGCAGTACCTTACCGCACATCCAGGGCATTCAGGTGGTACGGCACGGCGACTGGGTTCGCATGGACGGTGCCACCCGACGTAACCTGGAAATCACGGAGACCCTACGCGGTGAACGCGCTCCAACGTTGCTCTCTGTGTTGGATACTTGCATCAACCCGATGGGCCGACGCCTGCTATACCGCTGGCTGCACCAGCCTTTACGTCAATGCGCGATTCTGCAAGCACGCCACGCGGCCATCAGCGCCCTGATCGGCGAAGGCGCGGCAACCCTTGCGCTACAGTTACGCACCCTCCTCAAACGCAGCAGTGACGTCGAACGTATCTGCGGTCGTCTGGCGCTTCAATCCGCCCGTCCACGGGATCTTTTAGCGCTACGCGACACCCTGGCCCTGCTCCCTGAGTGTGTCGCATTGTTATCCGGCGCACCGTCCGAACGTTTGGGCACCCTGTGCACGACCTTCCAAAATACGCCCCCCGAGATGTTGGCCCTGCTTGAACAGGCGATTGCCCCTGAACCTGCTGCACACATTCGCGATGGCGGGGTCATCGCGCCCAACTTCGATTCTGAACTCGATGAACTACGGGGTATCCAGGATCACTGCGGTGATTTTCTGCTGGATCTGGAGGTACGCGAACGGGCACGCACCGGAATCGCCAATCTCAAAGTGGAATACAACCGGGTCCATGGGTTCTATATCGAAGTGAGTCACGCGCAAGTCAGCCGTATTCCAGACGATTATCGCCGTCGCCAAACGCTCAAAAATGCTGAACGCTATATCACCCCGGAACTCAAGGCCTTTGAAGAAAAGGCCCTATCCGCCAACGAGCGTGCACTGGCACGCGAAAAGTTTCTGTACGGGCAGCTGCTCGGGGCTCTGTTGTTGCACCTTTCCCCGCTGCAGGCCATGGCGTCCGCAGCGGCCGAACTGGATACCCTGGCCTGTCTCGCCGAACGCGCTGTGGCGCTTGACCTCGTGCCGCCGGATTTCTGCGAAGAAGCGCGCATCACCATCACTGGAGGGCGCCATCTGGTGGTCGAACAACAGGTGGATCGCTTTATCCCCAACGACACCGATTTGCATCCTGAGCGACGCATGCTGCTCATCACCGGCCCCAATATGGGCGGCAAATCCACCTACATGCGTCAAACGGCACTGATCGTACTGCTGGCTTATGCAGGCTGCTTTGTGCCGGCAAAATCAGCCGTACTGGGACCCATCGATCAAATTTTTACGCGCATCGGTGCAGGCGATGACCTTGCTTCGGGTCGCTCCACGTTTCTGGTGGAAATGTCGGAGGCGGCACACATTCTCAACACAGCCACAGAACGAAGCCTGGTGTTGGTGGATGAAATCGGGCGCGGAACCTCCACATTCGATGGCCTCGCGCTAGCTTACGCGATCGCTCATTATCTGATCGAAAAAAATCGCTGTTACACCCTGTTCGCCACGCATTATTTTGAGCTGACCCAGCTTGCGCTGGAAACCCGGGGGATAGCAAATGTCCACCTGGACGCCGTGGAGCATCAGGACCGCATCGTTTTTCTGCATGCCCTTGAAGAAGGGCCGGCCAGTCAGAGTTACGGTTTGCAAGTGGCCGCGCTGGCGGGAGTGCCGGGCGGTGTGATTCGCCAGGCCCGACAATACCTGACCCATCTGGAAGAAACCGCCGCAGCACAACGTCCGCAAGGCGACCTGTTTGTGGCACCCTTTGGGACAGCGCTACGGGAAACCCCGCAGGCAGAGGGTGTAACGCCCCATCCCGCGCTCACGTCCCTACGCAATCTCGACCCGGACACCTTGACGGCGCGTGACGCCTTGCAACTGCTGTATGACCTGGTGCGCTCAGCTCGCCAGGATTGACCTCAGTGGTGATGGCCGTGTTCTCCGTGAACATGGCCGTGATGCAATTCCTCCTGGGTTGCCGGTCGCACTCCCAACACAGTGCAGGCAAACACCAACGTCTTACCCACCAGGGGGTGATTGCCATCGACGACCACTTTGTCGTCGGTGACATCAGTCACGGTGTAGAGTATCGTTTCGTCATGCTCTGCCCCTTCGGGTTGACCTTCAAATTGCATCCCCAGCTTGACCTGAGGTGGAAACAGATTGCGTGGCTCAACCCGCATCAGTGATTCGTCGTACTCGCCAAACGCATCTTCAGGGTCCATAGTGACCGTACAGACAAACCCCTCAGTCTGACCTTCCAGGGTTTCTTCCACCAGCGGAAAGATGCCGTCATAGCCACCATGCAGGTAGCTGACCGCTGGATCGCTGGCCTCCAGCAATTTGCCCTCGTCATCCGACAAGGTATAACTCAGGGTGACCACCGAATCTTTTGCAATGACCATTTCTACTCAATCTCCTTCACCAGTTTCAACACTTCGACCACATGGTCACGGCTGTTCTGCACCGGTATAACATAGCGTACGACACCTTCGCGGTCGATGACATAAGTCACGCGGTCCACGCAGGTGCGCATCTGCCCGCCCATATCTTTTTCGTGCAATACCCCATAACGCCGGCAGACATCTCCCTCCACATCCGAGAGAAGGCGCGAATTGAGCCCATTTGCTTCACAAAAATCGGCATGGCACAGAATGTCGTCCTGCGACACCCCCAGCACCACGGCCCCGTGGAGCATGAAATCATCTTCGCGATCACTGAAATTAATGGCTTCCCGAGTGCATTGTGGCATGCTGTCGCGCGGATAAAAAAACAACACGACTTTTTTTTTGCCTTTGAATTTGGACAGGCTAACCATCTCCATTCCGGAGTCGGGCAATTCAAAACCAGGCGCCTTTTGTCCAACTTTCAACATGAAGTCTCTCCTACACCATGGGGCTGATTCTATCCCATCCCTGTAGATTGTGTTGGAGCTCCCTGACACGTAATTTGTCGCAACTGGATTACAATTTGCGTTTGCTCCTGAGAACTCCATGAAGACTTCGTTGTTAGGCCGGTTGAGCCCAAAGACATTCCTGTCCCGCCACTGGCACAAAAAACCACTCCGGGTATGTCAGGCCATCCCTGATTTTCTGGGCTTTTTGACACCGGGGGAAATCAAGAAACTGGCTACCCATCCCGAGGTGCAAGCCCGGCTCATCATCCGCGAAGGGCGGCGCTGGACCGTGCGACACGGTCCGTTTCGCCCTGTCGATTTCAAGAGCCTACCCGAGCGCAACTGGACGGTGCTGGTGCAGGAGCTCAATTTCTGGCTACCCGAGGCCGCCCGGCTTCTCGACACCTTCAACTTTATACCGCACGCCCGCCTGGATGACCTGATGGTGAGTTATGCCGTCCCCGGAGGGGGGGTAGGGCCACATTTCGATTCATATGACGTGTTTCTGTTACAAGGCTTTGGCATCCGTCGCTGGGCCATCGCGGAAACCAACGACTTGGAACTGATTCCAGACAGCGATCTTAAAATCCTCCGGCGTTTCAAACCCCAATCCTGCTGGGACCTGGAAGCTGGAGACATGCTCTACCTGCCACCTCAATGCGCGCACGATGGTGTTGCGGTCACTGAATGTTTCACCTACTCCATCGGATTCCGGGCACCCACGCATCAGGAGTGGGTGAATGCCTTTCTCGATCATTTGCGCGACAACCTGACCGTAACGGGGCGCTACGCCGACCCTGATCTCACACTTCAGGCCCATCCCGGCGAACTGCCTGAGGCACTGTTGCGGCAGGTCGGCCAGATTTTGCAATCCATTCGGTGGAACGAGCAGGATGTTCTTTCCTGCGTTGGGCGATACCTGACCGAGCCCAAACCTCATGTCTTTTTCGATCCGCCTGCAGCGC
>DAIDTL010000089.1:0-251 GCA_027457225.1 Ferrovaceae bacterium | reverse complement strand
CCGAACGTCAGGGGGTGCGCCTGAACCCGCGCAGCGGCATGCTGCTTCGGGGCAACCGGCTGTTCCTCAACGGCGAGGAGCACCATTTTCAGGGAAAGGGGCGGCGTACGTTGGTTGCCCTGGCTGATCATCATTATCTTCCCCCGGGCCCGCTACCCCAAGCCGTCGCCGCCCTGCTTTATGACGCCTATCTTGCGGGCTGGCTGGCATAATAAAAATTACTTGCTGCAACGCAATGATGTGGTGTAACC
>DAIDTL010000088.1:5053-5336 GCA_027457225.1 Ferrovaceae bacterium | reverse complement strand
GTTGGTACAGAGCTTCAAAATTGACCGGGTTGAGCATGACCGGGGGAAATCCGGCGCGTGTGATGAGATCGGACACGGTTTCACGCGCATAAGGGAAAAGGATGTTCGGGCAGGTTACGCCAAGAACAAAGGGCATGTCAGTGGCCGGAATGTTTATTATCCGGAAAATGCCTGCTTCAGCCACTTCTACCAGAAACATGGTTCTGTCTTTCAGCTTGGCAGTCACTGTAACCGAGAGTGTGATTTGGAAAATCCCGTTGTCCAGGGATTCGCTGGCATTGTT
>DAIDTL010000088.1:0-5043 GCA_027457225.1 Ferrovaceae bacterium | reverse complement strand
GTTCAGTTGCACTTCGATCTCCGGGGTATCGCGTTCCAAAAAAATCTGGGGTGCATTCGGAATTTCTACCGAGGCATCCTTGATGTAGATTTTTTCGATGGCAAATACGGGGGCGTTTTCCAATAGTCCGTCTTGGGTCATGGGATTCATTGTCCTGAAGTTGTATTGGCGAGCAAGGGGTCCAGGTCGCCCGCACGGTCCAGTGCGACGAGATCTTCATACCCGCCCACATGGGTGTCGTTAATGAAAATTTGTGGCACGGTACGCCGACCGGTACGATTGATCATGGTGTCTCGTTGGGAAGGATCCAGATCCACACGAATTTTGTGTAGCCCGGCCACGCCCTTATTGAGCAGAAAACGTTCGGCCATGACGCAGTAGGGACAGACCCCGGTAGTGTACATGATGACCTTCTGGCTCATGGGCGCTTCTTAGGTTTTACCGCGGGCTGTTTCGATGGGAAGGTTGGCTTCTATCCACGCCGCGACGCCTCACTGCAATACAAATACATCTTCGAAGCCCTGAGTCTTCAGTATTTTGACAGCCCTGGTGCCATTCTGACCCGTGGCCACCAGAATTGCCGGGCGGGACTTGAACCGGGAGATCTCTTCAAAGCGCGTTGTCAGTTCATCCATGGGAATGTGGCGCGCGTTGGGCAAATGACCCAAGGTATAGTCCTGCTCACGGCGCAAGTCCAGGATGATGGCGTGTTTTTGATTGATGAGCTGGGTGGCCTGCAGTGTGCCGACGGCCGCTTGACGGCCTAACAAGCTCTGGATTTCCGGCCAGGCAAGCATGAGGCCACTGGCGATGACCAGAACGACCAGGCCGAGATGTTGCATGAGAAATTCCAAGGGAGGCGCTCCATCTATCGAAAAAAGGTCTGTATTCTACCATGGGGGCAAATTGAATCGAAGCCAGACTCCAACAGACAATGAGGCCAGACCCCGATTTCTTTGCTAAAATGTCCTCATTTTGGTGTTATTCAATGGCCCTATGAAGAAAATTGTGCTGCTTCGCCACGGCCAAAGCGTCTGGAACGAGCAAAACCGATTCACGGGTTGGGCTGACGTCGGGCTTTCCGAACGCGGAAAACAGGAGGCCATCGCCGCCGGAGAATTATTGAAGTCATCCGGTTTTGAAATCGACCTGGCCTTTACCTCGGTACTCCAGCGGGCCATCAAAACGCTATGGTTGGGACTGGAGACCATGGATCGGATGTGGGTTCCCGTTATTGCCGACTGGCACCTCAACGAGAGGCACTATGGTGACCTGCAGGGTCTTGACAAGCTCGAGACTTCCGCCCGCTTTGGCGAAGACCAGGTTCATCAATGGCGCCGCAGCTACGACATTGCTCCCCCCCTCCTCGGGATGGAGGATGCGCGGTGCGAGATCTCCGATCCACGTTACCGGCATTTGAGCGCAGCCGAATTTCCACGTGGCGAAAGCCTCAAGGACACCGTGGATCGAGTCATTCCCTACTGGAACCAGGTCATTGCGCCGGCTGTTCGGGACGGCCGCCAGGTACTGGTCGTGGCGCATGGCAACTCGTTGCGTGCCCTGGTCAAGTACCTTAGCACCATCACCGACGACGCCATTGTCAGGGTCAATATTCCCACAGGCATCCCTATGGTGTATGAGCTGGACGAAGATCTGAATGCCCTCAATAGTTATTATCTGGGTGACCCTGACGAAATTGCCCGCATGACCGAAGCCATCGCCAATCAGGGACGAATCGAGTCCTGAGTCGCCCAGGTGGCACGCCTTACCCTTATTGTTTTCCTGGGCGGTCTATTCTGTATTTCCGCCATGGCAGGTCCTGCCAATGATCTTGGAGACCTGCGTGAGCGTATCCACAAGCTGCAGCAGGATTTGTCAGCGACCGAAGACTCCAAAAATGAAGCTGTTGATGCGCTGCGCAAGTCCGAGCGCGCCATAAGTGAAATCAATCGCAAACTACGCGATCTCGAACAGCAACAGCACCGCCTTCAAACGGAACTCGGCAATCTGCACCTGCGCTCCACCCACACTCAGGAAGCCATCAATGAAAGTCAGGATGCTCTGGCGCTATTGCTGAAACAACGCTATGAGCAGGGGGTCGCTGAGGTCGTACCGTTGCTCCTGTCCGGACAGGATCCCGACGATGTGGCACGCCAGCTGCAATATCTCGAAATCCTGGCGCGTTCTCGGGCACAAACCATGCAATCGCTACGCAGTAACCTGCAGGTGTTGTCCCAGGTCACCACTGAGCGCGAACAAAAACTGCACCAGCTGGCCGCTGTTCAAGCCCAGCAGGCAGCAGAGCGCAAGCGCCTGCAAGTGGAAAATGACGCCAGGTCCAAAATGGTCGCCAGCTTGTCCAATAAAATGAAGAAGCAGAAGCGCAGTCTGGAATCCTTGCAGAAGGACGAGAAACGACTGACCAAGCTGGTGGAGAACATTGCCCGGATGCTGGCGCGCCGTGAACAGGAGCGTCAGGCCAAGCGGCAAAAGGATTCGGAAAAGGCAGCAGCCGCAGGGCCTGCGTCGCCCCCTGCATTGGCAATGATCGACAAAGTGCCGGAACCAGGCTATGGCAGTGAAGCCTTTGCCCACATGAAAGGACACTTGCGTTTACCGGTTGCCGGGGAACTGATCAATCGTTTTGGTAGTCCACGTTCCGATAGCGGGCTAAGTTGGAAAGGATTGTTCATTCGAGCGCCCGAAGGGCGGGAAGTTAGGGCGGTCGCTTCTGGACGGGTGGTTTTTTCGGATTGGCTGCGTGGATTTGGCAACCTGCTCATCATCGATCATGGTGGCAGCTACATGAGCCTGTACGGTGGGGCGGAAAGCTTGTATGCCCAGGTAGGGGACGCGGTTCAGGGTGGAGCAACGGTGGCTACGGCAGGGAGCACCGGTTGGAATAGCGAATCGGGGCTATACTTCGAGCTTCGTTATCAAAGCAAACCGTTCGACCCCATGACTTGGGTGGGTCGCCCGTAGCATTACATAAGGATATTCAGGATGAGTGGGCAATTGAAAAAAGTGGGTTTGGTGGTCATGGGGGCAGTCATCGGATTTGCCCTGACGCTTAATTTTTCTGCCGTGGCCGAGCGCCCGCAGCCAGCTGGTCCCCTGCCTATTGAAGAATTGCGCACTTTCAGTGAGGTGTTCGGGCGTATCAAAAGCGATTATGTTGAACCGGTCGAAGACAAGAAACTCATCAAGGAAGCCATTACCGGCATGGTGGCAGGGCTTGACCCTCACTCGGCCTATCTGGACCAGGATGCTTACAAAGAGTTACAGGCGGGAACCCAGGGAGAGTTTGGGGGCCTGGGCATTGAAGTGAGCATGGAAGACGGGCTGGTCAGGGTTGTTTCACCGATTGACGATACGCCTGCTGCACGTGCCGGGATCAAACCCGGGGACCTCATCATCAAGCTCGATGATGCTGCAGTCAAAGGAATGACGCTTAATGATGCGGTCAAGCACATGCGTGGCAAGCCGGATACCCAGATCACATTGACGCTCTTGCGCAAGAATGAACCCAAACCGTTGGTGGTCACCCTGACGCGTGCTGTCATCAAAATGAAGAGCGTCAAGCTCAAGGAAATTGAACCGGGCTATGCCTCGATTCGCATCAGCCAGTTTCAGGAACATAGTGGTGATGATCTGGCTGCGGCCATCGAGAAGTTTTACAAAGACAACAATGGCACGGTCAAGGGATTGGTGCTGGATCTGCGCAATGATCCGGGTGGACTGCTGAATGCGGCAGTGGGAGTCTCGGCGGCTTTCCTGCCTCGCGACGCCTTGGTGGTCTACACGGAAGGGCGCATTCCCGATGCCAAGATGCGTTTGACCGTTTCGCCTGAAAACTATTTGCGCGGCCCTTCTGATGTGGATTACATCGCCGCGTTGCCGGCGGGCGCGAAGAAAGTCCCGATGGTTGTCCTGGTCAACGGCGGCTCTGCTTCGGCCTCCGAGATTGTCGCCGGCGCTTTGCAGGATCACCATCGAGCGACCATCATGGGGGTTCAGACCTTTGGTAAAGGCTCGGTTCAAACCATTTTGCCTTTGTCCAACAACACCGCATTGAAGCTGACCACGGCCCGTTACTTTACGCCTAACGGACGCTCCATCCAGGCCAAAGGAATCGCGCCGGATGTCGTGGTGCACGAAGATGCTGATGCCGTGGAGTCCATGTTGGGTATTCGCGAAGCGGACCTCGAAGGCCACTTGTCCAATCCCACTGACAAAAAGGGCGAAACGGCCAAACCAGCGTCCAAGCCTGCGGCAAGTCCGGAACCGGCCGTGAAGCCTGTGCATAAGCCCCAAACCAAACTGGAGGACGGAAAAGAAAAGCCCGACTACCAGATGGACCAGGCCATTGCCTATCTGAAAGGGAAATTGCCCAAGGCCAACTGATCGATGGATGATGCCGCGCTGTTGCGTTATAGCCGCCATATCCTGCTTGACGAGTTGGGTGTGGAAGGACAGGAAAAGATCAGGAAGGGTCATGTTCTGCTGATTGGTGTTGGCGGACTGGGTTCTCCGGCATCCTTGTACCTGGCGGCCAGCGGTGTTGGCCGGATAACCCTATGCGATGGTGACACGGTCGATTTGACCAACCTGCAACGCCAGATTGCCCTGCGCATGTCGGATGTGGGTCACAATAAGGCAGAGGCGACCCGCGAGTCGTTGCTGGCCATCAATCCTGATGTGGACATTGCCGTTGTTCCCGAAAGGCTTTCCGGAACGGTGCTCACCCGTCGGGTGGCTGCAGCGGATGTGGTGCTGGATTGCAGCGACAATTTTGCCACGCGGCATGCCGTCAACCGGGCTTGCGTGCGGCATCGTAAACCGTTGGTGTCTGGGGCAGCCATCCGCTTTGATGCCCAGATTGCGGTGTTCGACCCACGTTCTGCAGACAGCCCCTGTTATGAATGCCTGTATCCTGAAGCCGCTATCAATGAGGAGGTGCGTTGTGCGGTGATGGGCGTGTTTTCTCCGTTGGTGGGGATCGTTGGGGCGACTCAGGCAGCCGAGGCGCTCAAACTGCTGGTT
>DAIDTL010000087.1:246-5408 GCA_027457225.1 Ferrovaceae bacterium | reverse complement strand
GTACTGGTGGGCGCGGGCGCGCAGACTGTCGATCAGATCATCCATCAGTGTCAGCACGGCTTGAGTGCGCGCTTCGCGCAACATCAGTGCATAGGCCAGGTTGTTGATGTCCTCTGAGGTGCAGCCAAAATGAATGAACTCGGCTACGGCCACAATTTCGGCATTGTCCGACAATTTTTCGCGCAGCCAATATTCCAGCGCCTTGACATCATGGTTGGTGCGCACTTCGATGGCTTTAATCTGAGCCGCATCGGACTCTGAAAACTGGCTGACCAACTGGTCCAGTTGGGCCAGGGTGTCCTGGGAAAACGGACGCACCTCGGTAATTCCCGGATGGATGGCGAGGGTCTTGAGCCATTCGATTTCTATCTGCGTTCGGTAATGGATCAGGGCATATTCGCTGAAAAAAGGACGCAGGGCGTCCATGCGGGCGCTATAGCGGCCATCAAGCGGTGAAAGCGCTGTCAATATGGATGGGGACATGTGCTAGGGGGCCCAGAAAACGAGGAGATAGGCCATTCTACCGTAATTTGGTGCGGCCATTCGGACCACGGCGCTGATCATCGACGTGGAAGGTAATGTTATAATCAGAAACTTAATCGCAACCTATTGGATATCTACCCCTCATGAAACTTCTTGGTTCGGTCACCAGCCCTTTCGTTCGCAAAGTACGTGTGGTTCTGCTGGAAAAGCGAATCGATTTTGAGTTTGTCACGGACTGTATGGCGGGGCCCAATCCGCTCATCGAGCAGTACAACCCCCTTGGTAAAGTCCCGGCCCTGATCCTTGATGATGGTGTCTGCTTGTTCGATTCACAAGTGATCACCGAGTACCTCGATGCCATCAGCCCGGTTGCACACCTGATTCCTGAGCCCACCCGTGAACGAACGCTGGTCAAGCGCTGGGAAGCACTGGCAGACGGTGTTTTGGATGCCGGTGTGGCTATTGTGCTGGAGTTGCGGCGCCCGGAAAACGAACGCAGCCCGGCCTGGATAGCGCGTCAACGGGGCAAGCTGGAGCGCGGTTTGGCATTAATGTCGCGTGAGCTGGATCAGCGTCAATGGTGTACGGCAGATGCCATGAACCTGTCGGACATTGCCACGGGCTGCGCCCTGTTATGGCTGGATTTCCGCTTTTCCGATCTTGACTGGCGCCAGCAGTATCCCAATCTGGACGCACTGGCCAACAAATTGGCCCAGCGCAAGTCGTTCAAAGCAACCCCACCCAATCCTTAAGCGGTAATGATGCCGCCCCCGAGGCAGACTTCGCCGTCATAAAGCACGGCGGATTGTCCAGGGGTGATGGCCCATTGGGGGTCGTCAAAATGGAGCTTGAAGCTGTCCGGGCCTTCCAGCGTCAGCGTACATGCCGCATCAAGCTGGCGATAACGATTTTTGGCACCGTAACGTTCTGCAGTGACCGGGGCTGTCCCGGCAATCCAACTCAGTTGGCTGGCAGAAAGCCAGTGGTTTTGCAGGGCAGGATGTTCGTGGCCCTGCACCACAGTCAGAATATTGTTGCCCATGTCTTTACCGACCACGAACCAGGCGTCTCCCGGGCCGCCGATGCCCAGGCCTTGCCGCTGTCCAATGGTGTAGTACATCAACCCCTGGTGCTGTCCTACCACCTGTCCTTCAAGTGTTTTCATGGGGCCGGGCGTGATGGGCAGGTAGCGCTGCAAGAATTCGCGGAACGGACGCTCCCCGATAAAACAGATGCCCGTACTGTCCTTTTTTTCGGCAGTGGGCAGTCCAGCACGGCGTGCCAGCTCACGCACTTCGGTTTTATGCAGTTCCCCCACAGGGAACAGTGTGCGACTCAACTGGGTTTGATTGAGGCGATACAGGAAGTAACTCTGATCCTTGCGCGGGTCGTTTGCCCGCAGGAGCTCGTAACGTGAATTGGTCGTGCGAATGCGTGCGTAATGGCCGGTGGCAATCCGGTCTGCCCCGAGCATCAGGGCATGCTCCAGAAAAGCCTTGAACTTGATTTCGGAATTGCAAAGTACATCTGGATTGGGGGTTCTTCCCGCCTGATACTCCGACAGAAAGTTCTGGAAAACCCGTTCCCGGTATTCTGCCGAGAAATTGACCGCTTCCATTTCAATGTCCAGCAGATCGGCCACTGAGGCTGCATCAACCAGATCTTCACGCGCATTGCAGTGCACATCGTCTTCCCAGTTTTTCATGAAGAGGCCGATGACTTCATATCCCTGTTCTTTGAGCAACAAAGCAGAGACTGAAGAGTCGACGCCACCGGAGAGCCCGACAACTACGCGGGGTTTAGCCATAATTTGAAATGCGGCACGGGGTTAAAAAGAAAAAAGGCAGGGACATAAACCCCTGCCTTCGGCAAAGCTGTCAGACTGAAAATCAGTTGGCAGCAGGAGCAGCAGCTTTCTTGGCTTTCTTCTTTTTGCCTTTTTTCTTGGCGGCCTTTGCAGCAGGGGCCTTGTTAGTGGCAGAAGCTGCAGCGGGTGCTGGAGCAGCCATCGGAGCAGCGGCCGGCTTGGCAGGCGCTGGTGCTGGCGCATCAGCTGCGACAGCAGACAGGGTGACAGCGGCAAAAACGGTCGCGATCAGGGCAGACAGCAATTTGGACATGGTCAGTTCCTCGGAGGATCGTCAATAAAAGGGGGTTCCGGCAATACGCGGCAATTCTAGTCGCCGTGGGAGAGTAACGCAAACCCCGGCCCGTGGGTTGACTCAGGGTCATTTAATATATTCATAACCGGGCAATGTCAGGAATTCAACAAAGTCTTCCGATGTCGTCAATTGGTCAAACATGGTTGCTGCAACCACGTATTCCCCAGCCGCAAACTGAGCCGCACCCAATTCCTCGCGGATTTTTTGCAGTTCGGAAGGAACGAGTGAACGGAACAGTGCTACGGTGACCTTGCGGCCGTCATCCAGAATACCGTGAGGGCTCCGGATCCACTGCCAGATCTGAGCTCGCGAAATTTCGGCGGTGGCAGCATCTTCCATCAGACCATGGATGGGGACGCATCCGATCCCGGCGAGCCAGGAGCCCAGGTACTGCAGGCCAATGTTGATGTTCATGCGCAGACCCTGCTCGGTAATCGGACCGTGTGGCGAAAAATCGAGGAGGTCTGCAGCGGTGCTGTGGACATCATTGCGTTGCCGGTTGATCTGGTTGGGGGTAGGCATCAGTTGATCAAAGATCTTGCGAGCTACGGGAACCAGTCCAGGATGAGCCACCCAGGTGCCGTCATAACCATCCGCAGCTTCACGGGTTTTGTCTTCACGCACTTTGGAAAGAGCCAGTTCATTGGCAACCGGATCATCCTTGATTGGAATCTGGGCCGCCATGCCGCCCATGGCGAACGTGCCACGCCGGTGACAGGTTTTGACCAACAATAGGGCATAGGCCCGCATGAAGGGCGACGTCATGCTGACCAGATTGCGATCTGCCAGAATAAAATCCGGGTCCTTACGGAATTTCTTGATGCAGCTGAAAATGTAGTCCCAGCGCCCGGAATTGAGGCCGGCACTATGTTCACGCAATTCGTACAGGATTTCGTCCATCTCGAAAGTGGCCAGAACCGTTTCGATCAATACCGTCGCTTTGATGCTGCCTACGGGAATCCCCAAGGCTTGTTGCGCTGCCACAAAAATCTCATTCCACAAGCGCGCTTCCAGATACCCTTCCAGCTTGGGCAGATAAAAATAGGGGCCGCTGCCCTGGGCCAGAAGATTCTTGGCATTGTGGAAGAAGTACAGGGCGAAATCAAAAATTCCGCCAGAAATGGGCTGGCTATCCAGCAGCACATGCTTTTCGTTGAGATGCCACCCACGCGGGCGAACCATCAGTACGGCAGGTTTGTCCTTAAGTTGGTAGGACTTGCCCTCGGAACTGGTGAACTGAATCGTTCGATTGACCGCGTCGCGTATGTTGATCTGGCCCTGTACTGAGTTTTCCCAGGTGGGCGTGGTGGAGTCTTCAAAGTCCGCCATGAAGACGTTGGCGCCTGAATTGAGCGCATTGATCACCATTTTGCGGTCCGTAGGACCGGTGATCTCAACCCGGCGGTCCTGCAAATCGGCGGGATAGGGGGCGATGACCCAGTTCCCTTGTCGGATGGCTGCGGTCTCCGCATGAAAATCAGGGCGAATGCCCTGGTCAAACTCGGCTTGGCGAAGTTTGCGCTGATTCAGCAGGTCCTGACGGCGAGGCTCAAATTGGCGGCACAGCAGAACCAGAAACTCCAGGGCTTCAGGGCTCAGAATCCGGTCAAAACCAGCTTGTAATGGCGCAGTGATGGTCAGGCCGGGGGGCCGGAAAGATGCGTTCATGAGGTCCTCATCAAGTTCGTAATGCTGCGTCGCAATATTACAGGACAATTTTAACTTAGACAAAGAACATATAAAGGTAAAGAATCCCGTCCCGACAAGCGGGACGGGATGTCACCGGAATGACCGGTGTAGGGGGCTTAATGAAACTGTTCTTCCTCTGTCGAACCTGTTAGGGCAGTCGTCGATGAAGTGCCTCCCTGGATGACCTGGGTGATTTCATCAAAGTAACCGGTGCCTACTTCACGCTGATGGCGCGTCGCGGTATAGCCTTGCTTTTCAGCAGCAAATTCGGCTTCCTGGAGTTTGACGTAGGCCGTCATGCCGTCCTGGGCGTAACCGTGAGCCAGGTCATACATGCCGTAGTTGAGCGAGTGGAAGCCTGCCAGGGTGATGAACTGAAACTTGTAACCCATGGCTCCCAACTCGCGCTGAAATTTTGCGATCATGGCGTCATCCAGGTGCTTTTTCCAGTTGAAGGACGGTTAGCAGTTGTAGGCCAGCATCTTGCCGGGGTATTTCCTCCGAATGGCCTCGGCCCATTGTTTGGCAAATTGCAGGTCAGGCTTGCCGGTTTCGCACCACACCATGTCCGCCACTTCTGCGTAGGCCAGCCCTCGGGCGATGGAAGCTTCCAGCCCGTTACGCACACGATAAAAGCCCTCGGAGGTACGTTCACCCGTGCAAAAGGGCTGGTCGAGCGGATCGACGTCCGAAGTCAGCAGGTTGGCAGCTTCAGCATCGGTACGGGCGAGCAGGATGGTGGGAACCCCCATGATGTCGGCGGCAAAGCGGGCAGCCACAAGTTTTTGCACGGCCTCCTGGGTGGTGACCAACACCTTGCCACCCAAG
>DAIDTL010000087.1:0-236 GCA_027457225.1 Ferrovaceae bacterium | reverse complement strand
TGACCACATTTTTTCGCGGCAGCCAGTTGGTCTTCAAAGTGGACGCCTGCAGCGCCCGCTTCAATCATTGCCTTCATCAGTTCATGAGCATTCAGAATGCCGCCGAAACCCGCTTCGGCATCGGCCACGATGGGGGCAAACCAGTCGATGCTGGAGGTGCCCTCGGCCCAATGCAACTGGTCGGCACGGCGGAAAGTGTTGTTGATGCGGCGCACGACCGTAGGGACCGAGCTGGC
>DAIDTL010000086.1 GCA_027457225.1 Ferrovaceae bacterium | reverse complement strand
TCCGAGTACGCACGAACCCTGCTGATTGAGGCATTTGCCTTGGATATCGTGACCGGAATTGAACATCCTGTGTTGCGCAGCGCTCTGGAGTCCCTGCTGCGGAGTACGGCCCATGTTTGATGTGCAGGCTTTGCGCAACGAGTTCCCCATTCTGAAGCGGGAAGTTCATGGCCGTCCGCTGATCTATCTGGATAACGCTGCGACCAGTCAAAAACCGCGTTCGGTCATTGAAGCGGAGTGTCATTATTACGAAGTCATGAATGCCAATATTCATCGGGGTGTTCATACGCTTAGCCAGGAAGCGACTGACGCTTTCGAAGGCGCGCGCGACAAGGTACGGGACTTTTTGAATGCCCGCCAACGTGAAGAAATCATCTTTACCCGAGGGGCTACCGAGGCGATCAATCTGGTGGCACACAGCTGGGGGCGCTCCCAGCTCAAACCAGGTGACGAAATCCTGGTCAGCGAAATGGAACACCATGCCAACATTGTGCCCTGGCAGATGTTGTGCGAAGCGACGGGCGCTGTGCTGAAAGTGATTCCTATTGACGAACGGGGCGCCCTGGTTGCAGGCGCGGTAGCGTCATTGATTAACCCGCGCACCAGATTGGTGGGCATTACCCAGGTCTCCAATGCGCTGGGGACGGTCAATCCGGTCGCTGAAATCATTCGTCTCGCGCATCAGGTCGGCGCAGTGGTATTGCTGGATGGTGCCCAAGCCGTGCCGCATATGGCAGTAGACGTGACAGCCCTGGATTGTGATTTCTATGTATTTTCAGGACATAAATTGTACGGCCCAACCGGAATCGGTGTGTTGTACGGGAAGCGGTCCCTGCTTGAAAAAATGCCTCCTTACCAAGGAGGCGGCGACATGATTTCCCAAGTCACTTTCCGGAAAACCACGTACAACCAGTTGCCCTACAAATTTGAAGCCGGGACACCCCACATTGCGGGCGTTGTGGGATTGGGTGCAGCCATTGATTTTGTCCTTTCCGTGGGACTGAAAGCGATCGCAGCCCATGAAGACCGGTTGTTAACCTATGCCACGCAGCAGGCTGAAGGATTCGAGGGTCTAAAAATCATTGGAACCGTTCCAGGCAAAGCCAGCATCCTTTCCTTTGTACTGAAAGGCGTTCACCCCCATGACATTGGCACCATTCTGGATAGCGAGGGCGTGGCCATTCGAACGGGGCATCACTGTGCCATGCCGGTCATGGATCATTATGGTGTGCCGGCAACGGCAAGGGCTTCGTTTGCCCTGTACAACACGGCAGAGGAGGTGGATGCGCTGTTTGGCGCCCTGCGTCGGGTTGAGGAGCTGTTTTTGAAATGAGTGATCTGCGCGATCTCTATCAGGAAGTGATCTTCGATCACAACCGGCACCCAAGAAATTTTGGCCCGCTTGTCGGCGCCAATCGCCACGCTGACGGATTCAATCCGCTTTGTGGAGACCGACTGACGCTTAATCTGCAAGTGCAGGACGGAGTGATTCAAGACGTGCGTTTTGAAGGATCCGGTTGCGCCATTTCGACTGCTTCGGCTTCACTCATGACTGAAGCTCTGAAAGGCAAAACGGAAGCCGAAGCGACAGTGCTGTTTGAAGGTTTTCACCATATGGTCATGGGAGAAAAAACGACGGTTGATCTGGGCAAGCTTGCGGTACTGGCAGGCGTAAGCGAATTTCCTGCAAGGGTCAAATGTGCTTCTTTGGCGTGGCATACCCTGAATGCCGCACTTAAAAATGAATCGGATCCAGTGTCCACGGAGTGATCATGTCAGTGTATGAATGGCTGGGAAAATCCGAGCCGACCCCTGCAGATGAGACAGAGGCCCCCAGTGCTCGGGAAGTGTTGGAAGAATCCGTGATTGCCGTGCTCAAGACCATTTTTGATCCGGAAATTCCGGTCAACATTTATGATCTGGGCCTGATCTATGGCATCTCCATCGATCCGGAATCTGCCCATGTGGATATTCAAATGACGCTGACTGCGCCAGGTTGTCCAGTGGCACAGACGTTTCCGGGAGAGGTGGAGCAGCGGGTCATGGAAGTCCCCGGTATTAGCAGCGCCAAGGTGGAGCTGGTCTGGGAGCCACCTTGGACCCGTGATCGCATGAGCGAAGCGGCCATGTTGAACCTCGGTATGCTCTAAGGCCGGTTTTACGCCATTGTTCTACCACCCGGCAGCGCCGATTCCCTGAACAATAGGAATGATCAGGGAAGACGGATTACCGGAAGGTGTCATGGCATTTGCAGTGGTCTACAGCGGAGCCCTGATTGGCGTTACTGCGCCGCTAGTGCAAGTCCCTCTGGCCAACGGCCTGCCGCATTTCAATCTGGATGGGGTTTCACGGGTCAAGTCCAAACTGTAACTTTGTCGATACGATGACGCAGATGGAAAGGTCCAGCCGCGAGTGGCATGGGGAAACTGGATTTATCAGTATAAGCAATGCTCCTGAAATGCATCGAAGATCTTACGCGTCCCATCTACCCTATCGACGGTCCAGCAGCGATGGTAAATACGATGCGAAAAATACCGGGCGTAGCGGGGGTCGATAATGACAATATTCGTACGGGAGAGTTTTCAGGATACTGACGACGGTTCAAGAGTAAATCATGAAAATCAGGATTAAAAGGGTGTATGAACAGCCGGACAAGCATGATGGCCGGCGTATTCTTGTGGACAGGCTCTGGCCGCGCGGCTTAACAAAGAAAAAAGCATGCGTTGATCTGTGGCTCAAAGACATTGCCCCCAGCACGACACTCCGGAAATGGTTCGGTCACGACCCTGGCAGGTGGGAAGAGTTCAAGAAACGATATCTCGCTGAACTCAAAGCCAATAGCGAGCAAATCCAGATCTTAAAGCAGGAGTTAGCCAAGGACATGGTTACGCTCGTCTATGGCGCAAAGGACGAAGAACATAACGAGGCGGTTGTCATCCAGGAAAACAGCGCGTTATTCCGTTAACTGGAGGCAGAGAACAGCGCACAAGAATGGGCAGGGGAGTGACACTTTTAACTCGACAGAGGACGCTGAAATCGGCCAGTAATCTCCCGGGCTAAAATCATAAATCACCACCTGCGGGTTGATACCCACACAGCACATCATGGCTGAAATGGGGGAAAGGACTGGGCGCACACACATCGTTATTATCTGAAAATGGAGCGGACCATTAACATCTACAAAAACCTGGGGACCATATGAAGAAAAACCGCTTGCTTAACTACGAGTGGGATGCCATCGCAGGGATTCTGGCCGCTGTAGTGGGTATTGTGCTGCATTTTCTACATGTAATAGATGAGCAAATCATCCTGCCTATCGTGCTCACCCTGATGGCGCTCCTGTTTATCAATTTCATGCGTCACACAAGAAACAATGACCATACCGCTGAGCAGGTGGAACACATTCAGAAAATTGTGACAACGATCAACTCGTCACTGGCAGTCCCGGATATCTTGCTGATTGGTCCGCGTCAACTCCGGACTGCAAACGAGCAGTTCGCACGCAACATGTGTGGCGAGGCGACCCTGTTTAACGTTTGCTTGTCGATGTACCGAACCCAGCCACTTTTCGATGCATTACTGCGCCCTCTGATCGAGAACCCTTTGGTGACTGGCGTTCAATTCGTACTTGACGCCGGCCAGCAAGGAACGTGGCAGGCACAGATTCTGCCGAAAATTGCCAACAGCATAGCCGCAAGCAAGGTGAAGGAACCACGTTGGTGCTCCCTTCAAAAAAATTTATCATTCATATTGGCCGACACTCAGTCGCAAGGAACCGCTGAGGCCCTGCTGAGTTTTTGGGGCGAGCCCTTCATGTCACAGTCCACAGATCGCAATGTGCCGCGCTATATTTTTCACATACAAGCACATTCTGAATTGCTGACGCAGCTCATCGAACTGGATCGGAGTTGCCAAATCAATAATTCTGAAGCATGAGATGGATCGCATCGACCATCAACCGGAAGTGCTTCATGACTCGGCTTCAGATGCGACATTGCCCCGAATTTTTTTACTTAGAAACATCATCTGAAGTGCCGGGGCCACCACCAAAAGCATGATTGGTCCCAGCAGCATCCCTCCCACGACGACCGTTGCGAGCGGTCGCTGTACCTGACTGCCGATACCCGTGGACAAGGCGGCCGGCAGTAGTCCAATACAGGCTGAGAGTGCTGTCATGAGCATCGGTCTCATGCGTTGTTCAGCGGCATTGAACATGGCCTCCAAAGGTTGCATGCCTTCGACAACGAGGTGATTGTAATAAGTGATCACCAGGATGCCGTTCATGACCGACACTCCAAAAAGCGATACAAAACCTATGGCAGCGGAGACGCTGAGATGCATCCCGGTAACGTAAAGGGCAATGATGCCACCGGCGATGGAGAATGGAATGGCAGCCAGGGCAAGCAGGCTGTCGCGCATTGAGCTGAACAGGGTGTACAGTAAAACGACGATGATGGCGATGGCAACAGGCAAAATGAATTCGAGGCGTTTTTTGGCCAGCTGCAATTCCTCAAACTCTCCGGCCCAGACCATCCTATACCCCTCTGGCAACACGACCTTTCTGGCGATACGCTCCTGTGCCTCAGTAACCGTGCTTCCCAGATCGCGGCCCCGAACGCTGAATTTGACAGGGATGAAGCGCTGATTTTTTTCGTGGTAAATATATGAAGCTCCCGTGTCGAGTGAAATGGTGGCCAACTCACTCAAAGGAATATAGGCAGTTTCTCCTGCAGGAGTCTGGTATCCCACATTGATACGCCCAACCGATTCGATATCGTTTCGGTACTCAGGTGAAAGACGAACGGTCAGGGCAAACTGACGATCCCCTTCGTAGATTGTGGTGGCTTGGGTCCCACCCAGCGCTGCCTGCACGACAGCGTTGACGTCTCCTGTGTTAAGCCCGTACCTTGCAGCCTTGGTACGATCAATCGTCACGTTCAGGTTAGGCTGCCCCATGACCCTGAAGACGCCCAAATCAGCAACACCCTTGATTTTTGACATTTCACCCTGGACCTGATCGGCCAGTTTTTCCAGGACGGCAAGATCCGGGCCAATAATTTTTACCGAGTTCGCTCCCTTGATTCCTGATAAGCCTTCCTCCACATTGTCCTGGATATACTGCGAGAAATTTAGCTCGATACCGGTATATTCTTTGGAGAATTCCTGCTGCAGCTGGTCAATCAGGTGCTTCTTGGTCATTCCCTTAGGCCATTCGTCATAGGGCTTCAGCGGGACAAAAAATTCGGCATTGTAAAACCCGGCAGCATCGCTACCGTTGTCTGGCCGCCCGTGCTGGGAGACTGCCGTGATGACCTCAGGATGGCTGATTAGAATCTGGCGCATTCTGTTGACCACAGGCATGCCGGCATCCAGGGAAATGGTGGGGGGCAATGTGGCCCGTATCCATAAATTTCCCTCTTCCAGGGTCGGAAGAAATTC
>DAIDTL010000085.1 GCA_027457225.1 Ferrovaceae bacterium | reverse complement strand
TTGCTGTCGCCGGAGCCACGGTCTTGTCAGCTGCGGGTACGGACGTTGCGGTGGGAGTGGAGCTGCAAGCGGCCAAAACACTGGTCATTGCCAGTATAGATATCGTTTTTTTCATGATTGTCCTTTAGTGTTGAGCGGGATAAATCGAATCTTCTCCGTGAGGTGTAAACCAGCACCCCGGCTGTTAACGGTTCAGCCCCATAATCGGTTTACTGGGCCGGGCCCCAAACTGGCTCATAAACATCCCCGGTCTGGGTCGTCAGATTTTGCCTGACGCGTCCATCGGTGCTCACGATAGCAAGAATTCCACGCTCCTGCACCTCGGTTGAGTACAGGATGTATTTGCCATTGGGTGCAAAAGTGGGCGATTCGTCCAGCGAGGTATCCGTCATCACCTGGGACTGGCCTGTGGCCAGGTCCTGCAGCATCACGTGAAACTGGCCTTCATTGCGCTGGACGTAGGTAAGTTGTTTGCCATCCGGGCTCAAGCGTGGCGATACCGCATAGGTGCTGCCATAGGTTAGGCGCTGGGGGGTGTCGCTGCCGTTCAGGGAAACCCGGTAGATTTGTGGCCCGCCATCGCGGTCGGAGGTGAAATACAGGGTCTGGCCATCCGCTGAAAACACCGGCTCGGTATCGATTCCCCCGCTGGTGAGCAATCGTCGCACCGGTCCGGTACCGTCGGCATTAATCAGGTAGATTTGCGAGTGCCCATCCTTGGTCAGGACCACGGCGAGCTGGCTGCCATCCGGTGACCAGGCGGGCGCGCTGTTGCTGCCCTTGAAACTCGCCACGATCTTGCGAGCCGCCGTGGCCAGGGTTTGCACCACCACCATTGGCCGCTTCAGTTCAAACGTCACATACGCCATCCGCTTGCCGTCTGGCGACCAGCGTGGCGAAATGATGGGTTCGTTGGCACTCAGCATGGTCTGTTCGCCGAAACCATCACTATCTGCCACTTTGAGGCTGCGCGCATTGCCAAGCTTGGTGATATAGGCAATCCGGGTATTGAACATCCCTTTGTCGCCCGTCAGGTTTTCGAAAATGGCATCGGCAATACGGTGTGCCACCGTCCGGTATTGCTCGTGAGTGCCCTGGAAAGCCATGTTAAGGCGGGCTACTTGAGTGTTGACATCCATCAGGCGGAAACGGGCCTCCATACGATGTCCCGGTAGTTCCAGCACATTGCCCACCACCAGGTAATCAGCATGACGGTTTCGCCAGTCCTCCCAATGCACCTCTTCCACATCGGACGGTGCGGGTTTGACATCCGAAGCATCCAGCACGGAAAACAATCCGGAACGGGTCAGATCCGCCCTCACAATGGGCGAGAGCGCCTTGTCGCCAGCGCTTTCATTGGCAAAGGGCAAGATCACCACAGGAATCTGATGGGCGCCCTGAGTCACAATCTCCAGGGTAATATCGGCCTGGACGGAAAACGTTGCAGAAAACAGCACCACTGCGAGTAGACGAATCAAATTATTTTTCATGTTTCAGTTGTAAGTGAGTCACCCTAAATTCCCGGCGCAATTCCGGCTCTGTCGGGAGAGGCAGCGGTTGGGAGCGCATGATACCGCGAACCACGGCCTGGTCGTAGAGCGGATTACCGCTTGGCTTGACGATTTTGACCGGCATCAGAACCTCGCCCGTGGGCAATACTGTCAGGTCCACCTCCAGGGTCGTTCCATTATTCACGCCTTCAGGGACCTCGGTATTCCCCCGAATCTTGCTGATAATAGCCAGCTTAAAGCGATCGATCAGCACGGCTTTGGCGTCCTGAGCAGCTTTGGCGAGTTGCGCAGCCTTTTTGCGCCGCTCTTGCTCCTGGACGCGCCGGGCATCATCCTGCTGTTGCTCCTTCAAGGCTTCGGCGCGCTGCTGATGGATCTGGTCGGCAAGTGCGCGTTCCTGTTTCTGAGTCTGCTTTTTCCCCTCAAGTTCCTTTTCCTTCTTTTTCTTGAGTGCGATATCTGCTGCAGTAGGGGCTTGCTGCATCGGCTTGACGGACTAGGAAGGCTCGGGCGGCGGAGCG
Organism: Ferrovaceae bacterium; assembly: GCA_027457225.1. GTDB lineage: Bacteria > Pseudomonadota > Gammaproteobacteria > Burkholderiales > Ferrovaceae > JAJZRV01. The sequence goes on along the minus strand of DAIDTL010000085.1, from coordinate 3,419 downwards.
GCTGCCTTTACTGGCGGCAACGGTGGCGGCGGCTTGGTTACCGTAGCTGGAGCAGGTAGCTCGGACCACAGTTCGGCCTCGACGGGAGCGGTTACCTGGTGCTGCCACGCCACGCCAAACACCAGTACCATCACAAACAGGACATGCACCAAAATCGCCAGTGGCCAGGCCCAACGACCCGCACCGCGTTCGGCGGAGAGACGCCGATTCAACTGGACCTCGGTCGCGCCAGCAGTCCGATTCGCTTCACATCCGCCTGTTTCAACAAATCCATCAGGCGCAGGACTTCCTCATAGCGAACGTTGCGATCTGCTGCAATCACCACCGGCTGGTCTGGTTGGCTTCGCTGTCTGGTTTTGAGCAGCAACACCAGTTGACCGCGCGCCACCGGGGTTTCGCCCTGCCCATTGAGCGGATCGAGTACGCTAAGACTGCCATCCGGTCGCAACATCACCTGAATCGGTTGCTGCGGCTCGGCAAGATTCTGTCCCACTGAAGGCAGATCCACCTGTCCCGGATTGATCAGGGGAGCCGTTACCATGAAGATGACCAGTAATACCAGCATCACATCAATGTAAGGCACCACATTGATCTGGCTCATCATGCGACGGGGTTTGCGAAGCATGGTCTAGCGCCCGTTGGTTGGTTTGATCTGCCGTTGCAGGATATTGGAAAACTCTTCCATGAAACTTTCAAAACGGATGGCCAGACGGTCGATTTCGTGTGCGTAGCGGTTGTAAGCCACCACGGCCGGAATCGCCGCAAACAGCCCCATGGTCGTGGCCACCAGGGCTTCGGCAATGCCTGGCGCCACGTGCGCCAGGGTGGCCTGTCCCACGTTGGCCAGTCCGCGAAATGCGTTCATGATGCCCCACACCGTCCCGAACAACCCCACGTAAGGGCTGACCGAACCTACAGTGGCCAAAAATGCCAAGTGGGATTCCAGTGCATCCATTTCGCGCTGATACGTGGCTTTCATGGCGCGCTGCACGCCACTCGTAACAGCAGTGGCTTCCTGGGTGCCCCCTGTACGATGGCGCAGAAACTCGCGGAATGCTGCTTCGAAGATGCGTTCCAACGAACCCGTATCGACACTATTGGCAGCGGTCAGTTGATAGAGCGTGTTGAGGTCAGTGCCGCTCCAGAAACTATCTTCAAACTGGCCAGTTTCACGCCGCGCACGGCGCACAGTCAGCATTTTCATGAAGATGTAGGCCCACGACATCAAGGACACGACCAGCAGTAAACCCATCACGATCTGGACCAGCACGCTGGCATGGGTAACCAGCGAGAGCAAAGAAATATCCGTGGTAACGTTCACGCAGTAACCCCCAAGGCTTGGCGCATGCTGTCGGGCACGCTGTCCGATTTGAAATTTTTAAGACTGACACTGATCACCTTGACCTGCGCGCGCGTCAATTCCACATCACCGCAGGTCACACGTTGGTCAAAGGTCATCATGCCATGGCGCATTTCCACCAGTTCCGCACTTGCCTGCAAATAATCGCCCAGGCGTGCTGGACGCAGATACTTGATGTTCACCGAGCGCACCACGAACAATATCCCCAGTTCCTGCGCCACCCGATCATGGTCAAAGTCGCGCTCCCCCATCCATTCAGTGCGCGCCCGTTCCATGTAGCGCAGGTAATTGGCGTGGTACACCACCCCTCCCGAGTCCGTGTCTTCATGATAGATGCGCAGCGTCACCGTTGTTTTGTTCGGCTTCATGAAAATATCTACAATAACGTGGGCGTTCCCTGACCCGTTGGCAGCCCAAAATGCTGATAAGCCAGCACAGTGGCAATTCGACCCCGGGTGGTTCGCTGCAAATACCCCTGCTGAATCAGATAAGGTTCCAGGACATCTTCGATGGTATCGCGTTCTTCACCAATCGCAGCCGCCAGGTTGTCCACGCCCACCGGTCCACCGGAAAACTTCTCGATGACAGTCAACAGCAATTTGCGGTCCATCATGTCAAGCCCCATCGCATCCACATCCAGCATGTGCAACCCGGCATTGGCAACGCTCTGCGTGACTTCTCCGGAGGCTTTGACCTCGGCATAATCGCGCACGCGACGAAGCAGCCGGTTAGCTATACGCGGTGTACCGCGGGAACGACGCGCAATTTCGTTGGTGCCGTTGACATCAATCACCATCTCAAGCAGGCGGCCTGAGCGTGCCACAATCTGTGCCAGCTCCTCCACGGTGTAAAACTCGAGTCTCGCCACGATGCCAAAGCGGTCGCGCAACGGATTGGTGAGCATGCCCGCACGGGTCGTGGCTCCAATCAGCGTAAACGGTGGCAGGTCGAGTTTTACGGAACGCGCAGCAGGGCCCTCCCCGATCATGATGTCAATCTGAAAGTCTTCCAGGGCGGGGTATAGAATTTCTTCCACCACCGGACTGAGGCGATGAATCTCGTCAATGAAAAGCACATCATTGGGTTCAAGATTGGTCAGCAGTGCCGCGAGATCTCCAGCACGCTCCAGTACCGGCCCCGAAGTCTGGCGCAGGTTGACACCCATTTCGCGCGCGATAATGTGCGCAAGGGTGGTTTTGCCCAACCCGGGAGGGCCAAACAACAGGGCATGGTCGAGCGGTTCTTTACGACGCCGTGCTGCTTCAATAAAAATTTCCAGTTGGGAACGAATCTTTTCCTGGCCCACATAGTCGTCCAGCAGGCGGGGTAGGAGCGCCCGCTCAAGAACTTCTTCCTGGGGTGATGCCGGAGCGGCAGCCATCAATCGGTCGGTTTCGATCATGTTATTCCATGCGGGACAACAGCTTCAGGGCGCGTCGGATCCCCTCTTCAAGCAGCAAGTCTGCGGGCAACTGCTTGATCGCCCAGATCGCTTCACGGTCATTATAGCCAAGGGCGGCAAGCGCATGGCTAATCTCGTTCGTGCTGGAAAGGGGAGCCCCTACAGCTGCCGCAGCACCGGTCAAGGGCGCCAGTTTCTCCTTGAGTTCCAGTAACAGACGCTCGGCAGTTTTTTTGCCCACGCCCGGAATCCGGGTCAGGCGGGCACTATCCCGGCGCGTCACGGCATCGGTCAAATCGGCCACGGAAAGTCCAGACAAGACCGACAGGGCGAGCCGTGGCCCAACTCCGCTGATTTTAAGCAACTGCCGGAACAGTGCACGTTCAGATTCGGTCAGAAAGCCAAACAGCAGATGGGCATCCTCGCGCACCACAAGGTGGGTGAACAGTGTCACTGGTTGTCCCAGCGCAGGCAGATCGTAGAAAGTGCTCATGGGCACGTCCACTTCATAACCCACCCCATGCACCTCCAGCAGGATCAAGGGAGGATTCTTTTGCAGCAGCACGCCGGCCAAACGACCAATCATCGCAGCCCCAAACGCCCGCGTCGCACTTTAAGTCCAGCCAGCGGAAGCGCCGTCGCCTGGCGCCCTTCGTG
>DAIDTL010000084.1 GCA_027457225.1 Ferrovaceae bacterium | reverse complement strand
CGTTATAAGGCGCCGGGCCAGATGGATTTGAGTAGGTTTGTATGATTGAACCGTTTCCCTGGACTCCTGGTGAATTGCCGCCCAGATTGCCGGCCAGCTTGTTGCGAGTAGGTAAGTATTCCATGCCGAACGTTGGGTAAAAGAAACCCTGCTGGGCGATGGTGTTTTGTTGGGCTTGACGCAATGCGGCCTGGGCGGCTTCAATCGTGGGGTTGGCCTTAAAGGCCTTTTCGATCAATGAATTGATCTGGGGAGATTGAAATAACGTCCACCAGTCAAATGGAATATCCTGGCGCACATCGAAATGTTGTTTGTCACTTGTTGACAGGGACACAGATGCTGTCTGGTCGACTGTTTGATGAGGGATGTAGCCGTCCGCGGCAGGAGCTGCCGGCCGCTTGAAATCAGGCCCGGCAGCACAGCCGGCCAGCATTGATCCGGCCAGCAGCGCGACAGAAACCCATAGGGTTCTGTTCGCGGTGAGATACTTTTTTTCAACATGGTTCACAAAGATGTATCCATAATGGGCGGTAAAACCCGGATTTAGCTCGCTGGCGGATTCTGCCCATATTTTCTGACATGGAACTGACAACGATGCGGATACTTATAGTCGAAGATGACAGGACGCTTGGGAAGGCCATGTCAGCATCTATGACCCATGCCGGTTTTGCTGTGGATATTGCGGTGACCGTTACGGAGGCGTTACATCTTCTGGCTGGGGAGAATTTTGATGCGATCGTACTCGATCTGGGGTTACCTGATCGGGACGGGTACGATATTGTCAGGCACTTGCGTCAGCGCAACCTGTCATTGCCAGTACTGATACTCACTGCCCGTGATGCGGTGGAGGACCGGGTTCAGGGCCTGGATCTCGGCGCCGATGATTACGTTGTGAAACCGATTGCCATGGCAGAATTGCAAGCCCGTTTGCGTGCCCTGATACGGCGCAGCTTTGGCACAGGCAGTTCGCTGTTTAGTATTGGCAACCTGGAATTGGATACCGTGGGTAAGAGAGCGTTTGTGATGGGCCAGGCGCTTGAGTTATCTGGCAGAGAATGGGCTGTGTTGGAATATTTGGCCTCGCATACCAGGCGAATCGTGTCGAAAGAACAGTTAATTCAAGCGATCACCGGGCTGGGTCAGGAGCTGAGTGAGAATGCCATAGAAGCTTATGTGCATCGCTTGCGTAGCAAGATTGAAGGTTCGGGAACCATTATTCGCACGGTTCGGGGTTTGGGATACATGCTTGAGAAAATCGATGAATCACCGCTCTAGCCTTTATCGGATGCTCCTCAAGTGGCTGCTGGGGCCGGTAATACTCATTCTACTCATCGGTTCGATGTTGGCTTACGTATTTTCTCTTCGGGCTGCGATGAATGTTTACGATCTGGGCCTATTGGATAATGCGCTTGATCTGTCCAAACAGATTGAGATCCATCAGGGCAAAATGATGATCAATTTGCCCCCTGCAGCACAGCAAATGCTGCAAGAGAACAATGATGATCGCGTCACTTATGCTGCCTGGGATGATGAAGGGAAGGTGTTTTCGGGTAATTCTGAGCTGTTGCATCTCAGCGTTCTTCCTGTAGAAGGCAACCACCTGTTTCGGGATGTCATCCTGAACGGCGAAGAAAATCGGGCAGTCTTTTTTCGTGGAAAAACCGGGGCCAATGTCTATTACATCGCCGTGGCTCAAACATTACACGGTCGTAACCGCCTGACCGATGGTATTTTTGCAAGCATTCTTTTGCCGGAGGTCGTCCTCGCGCTGGTGTCCATTGCGGTAATTCTCTTTGGCGTCAGGTTTGCATTATCGCCAGTAATGCTTCTGCGTAATGAAATTATCAGCCGTTCATCTGCCGACCTCAGGCCCATTAAAGAAGCCAATGCGCCCGCAGAACTATTTCCCATAGTTCACGGAATCAATGAGCTTCTCGAAAACCTCGCAGCTTCTTTTGCCAGTCACCGCCGTTTTATTGCAGATGCAGCACACCAGTTGCGTACCCCGCTCGCATCGTTGAGCAGCCAAATTGAAGTTGCGCTGGAAACTCCCCCTGAAGATGACAAAAAATTACTCCGCGAACTCTTGGCGACGACCCAGCGGACCACCCACCTGGCCAACCAGCTCTTATCTCTGGCCAGATTGGAGCACACCGAGCAGAGCATGATCGAAGTGACTGCGGTCGACCTTCAGCGCCTGTTTCAGGAAGTCTCCGCGGATTTTGTAACCCTGGCAGCGCGCAAAGGAGTGGATTTGGGGTTTGAGTTGTGTCCGGGTCGCGTATGGGCGAGCCCGTTGATGCTGCGGGAGTTATTGGCAAATCTGCTGGACAATGCCATACGCTACACCCCCGCCGGCGGCAAGGTAACCGTTAGCCTGCAGTCCGCTGAACATAAGGTATTGCTTAGCGTCGAAGATAACGGTCCCGGCGTTCCGGAGACAGAACTGGAAAAGCTGGGCATCCCCTTTCACCGCCTCCCCTCAGACCAACCGGAAGGTTGCGGATTGGGTTTGGCCATCGTGCGTGAAATCGCCCGGTTGCATGCGGCAGAGGTGACATTCCACCCAGGATCCAAAGGGTTTGGGTTAAAAGTGGTCGTTTGCTTCAAAAAGTTGGCGGGCTAGCGTTTCGGATTTTCCCGGTCGGCGACGCGCGCTTCCAGTTCAGCAAGCTTTTCCCGGGTTCGGGCCAGCACTTTCATTTGCGCATCAAATTCTTCCCGCGTGACCAGATTCACTTTGGCAAACAGGCTCATCAGCAAGGCACGGGCATTTTTTTCAAAGTCTGCCGCCGGCGTTTTGGCGAGCAATTCGGTGAGCCGTTGAGATACGTCATCGATGAATGCTTGGGTTTTCATGACCCTCTGTCCTGTTAAAAACTGTTTCAGTATTGCACTATTGAAAGCCAAAACCAATCAAATATGCACTAAAAAAGTGCACAAATCCTGATTTTTACTCCTGACCTGGCTCGAATACGCCCATCCAAGCTGCAATTAACCCATAACTTAAGATTGGCACGGCTCATGCTTTCAGTCCAAGGTGCGTGATCCTATTGAAAGACCTGTAACGCCATTGGAATTGAAAAGTCTTGATCAACCTTGTGAGGGAGAATAGCAAATGAAACGACATCATCGTAGTGCCATCAGCGCGGCAGTTGCTTTGGCCGTGATGGTTTCTGCAAGTGTCAGAGCCGAAGAGTCCGCCATCACCGTGGCGGATGCCAGCGCCACCCCGGCGCCGACTGATGCCAAACCCAAGGGTCCTACTCTGGGAGAAATTCTTGGTAATTCGGCAATCGATGTAAAAGGCTATCTGGATGCAAGTTATATCAGCCACAGCCAAACGCCGAATTCCAGCGTCCAGGTATTCGATACAAACAAAAATTCATTTGGCCTGCACCAGGCCGGTCTCACGATTTCCAGTACTCCCAAGGAAGGTTTTGGGGGCCTTCTAAACCTGACGGCGGGAAGTGACGCGGGTATTTTCTGTTCTTATGGCGCTTGTGCGACATCGGGAATGACGGCCGGATCTGGCGGCAACTTCGATGTGACCCAGGCCTACGCCCAATATGCATCGGGGAGTTGGACCTTTATCGGCGGTAAATTTACCACGCTGGCCGGCGCGGAAGTCATCGACAGTTCGGCCGATACCAACATTACCCGATCCATTCTGTTTGGCAAGATCCCTTTTACCCACACCGGCTTTAGGGCAACAGCAGCACTTAGCGACAGCACCAATTTGATTCTTGGGCTGAATAACGGTTGGGACCAGGTCAATGACATGAACACTTCCAAGACCGCAGAACTTGGATTGACCACTGCGTTCACCAAAGATACTTCGCTGGCAATCAGCGTCTATAGCGGTGCGGAATCCATGCTCCCCACCACGACTTCCATGGTAGCAACTGCGGTGCCTGGTGGCGTAAACGGGACACGCACGTTGGTGGATGCGGTCTTTACCAGCAACCTCACGGATACCACGACCTTTATCCTGAATGGTGACCATGTGTCCCAGGAAAATGTTTTTGGCCTGGGAACGGAAACCTACTGGGGACTGGCTGCTTACCTGAACTACCAGATGAGCGAGCGGTATCGCATATCGCTACGTGCCGAAGAACTTAAGGATAACTCCGGCATTGCTGTTGCCACTACAGGGACTCCTCCCGGGGCCAATACCCTGAAGGAAATGACATTGACCTTGGGGTATGCCCCGGTCAAGAACTTTGAACTGCGCGGTGAAGTGCGTGCAGACCACGCGGACAAAGGGGTTTTCCTCGATTCCAGCATGATTCCCCAAACCTCGATGGTCACAGCGGGTGTGCAGGGAATTTACAAGTTCTAAGACGCTTCGATCATTTAATCAGGAGGCAATATGAAGCTCGTTACTGCAATCATCAAGCCGTTCAAGCTTGACGAAGTGCGGGAGGCCCTAAGCGCTATTGGCGTACAAGGCATCACTGTCACTGAAGTGAAAGGCTTTGGCAGGCAAAAGGGGCACACCGAGCTCTACCGGGGCGCAGAGTATGTTGTGGATTTTCTGCCCAAGGTAAAGCTGGAGGCTGCGGTCAAAACCGAGATGTTGGATCGTGTCATCGAAGCCATCGAGAAGTCGGCGAACACTGGCAAGATCGGCGACGGGAAGATCTTCGTCTATGAACTTGAACAAGTCGTGCGTATCCGGACCGGTGAAACCGGTGCGGACGCACTGTGAGGGGAACACCATGAAGACACTTTATAACACCCTGAAGGCCGTGATGTTGGTTTTGGCCTTGTCGATCGGTTCAGGACATGCGTTAGCCGACGAGCCGGCGGCGGCAGCCAGTGCGCCGGCTGCCGCTGCACCTGCCGCAGCTCCAGCGGCAGATGCTGCGCCAACCAAACCCGAACTGATTGGTACGGACAAGATCAACTCGGGAGACACGGCCTGGATGCTAAGTTCTACTGCTCTAGTGCTGCTCATGACAATCCCTGGATTGGCTTTGTTTTATGGCGGGATGGTTCGCAAAAAGAATGTGCTGGCAACCCTGATGCAGAGTTTTGCGATCTGTTGTCTGGTGACGATAATCTGGATGGTTTTGGGATACAGCCTCGCCTTCATGCCAGGTTCAGGATGGCTGGGTGGCCTGAGTCGATTCATGCTGAATGGCATGCTGTATCAGAACGAAGCCAAGAAGGTCATGGTGCATCATGCTGCGACCAACATTCCAGAGTCGGTATACATGATGTTCCAGATGACGTTTGCCATCATCACACCCGCCTTGATTGCCGGAGCCTTCGCAGAGCGCATGAAATTTTCGGCCATGCTGTGGTTTATGGGAATCTGGTCACTGGTGGTGTATTCCCCCATCGCGCACTGGGTGTGGGAACCGGGCGGCTGGCTGGCAGCCAGAGGTGTACTGGACTTTGCCGGTGGTACCGTGGTTCACATCAATGCCGGGATTGCAGGTCTGGCAGTGGCCCTGGTCATGGGCAAGCGTGTGGGTTATGGCAAGGAGCCCATGGCACCGCATAACCTGGTGTTGACC
>DAIDTL010000083.1 GCA_027457225.1 Ferrovaceae bacterium | reverse complement strand
CACTTTTTTTGCGTTTCGTCGCATATTGCTTCCTTGCTCCAATCCTATCGTTTATGGTTTCCACTCTGCAATTGGCCGATTGCTGTTTACATAGAAACTTGCCGAAGTGGTTTCTCCTATTGTGAATAGCTGGGGGCTCGGCGTGGGAAGCGACTGCTACCTAAATATTGGAGTGATTTAATGGGCGTACATCATGATTACTGCTAATTGGCCGGAATAGTGAAAGGTTAATTCTTGAAAACCCTTAAATTTTTTGAATAGGCCACCAATTTAGCCAACAAGAGAGTCCATTCAAATTTTTCTAACTCGCACTTTAAACCCGTTTCTGCCCTTGAGGCTTGTCCGGACAGCGCAAGATTCATCGCTAAACTATTGGTTTCTTACCATCCTTCTTTTGCAATTTCATCTCGGATCAGACCGAGCCAGCAACTATTGGTGGATATCGGCACCCGAGCCATCTGCACAAGAAACCAGCCAACTGCCAAATCTGTGGGCAGGATGATTCTCCGCAAGTGTGTCACGCCATATGATGTAAAGCGCTTTTTGCGGCCCTCCATCTTCAAGCGGTATCGACACCAGCATTCCCACCCGGATTTCTTCAATCACCGAGCTAGCTAGAACAAGCGAAACTCCGAGTCCCGCTTTGACCCAATGTTTCACTGCATCTGTTGAACCGAGTTGCATGCCAACCGTGATCTCGGGCGCATCAACACCATAATAATTGGCGAGAATCCGTCCAGTGCCGGTTCCCGGCTCACCCCCTAACAAGGGGACCCCCTTAAGCATGTCACGTGGCAGACACTTCAAGGAAGCCCAGGGATGGTTGGGCGGCACAATGACTACGAGTTCCTCATGTCTCCACAAACGTGCCTCATAACCCGGGCGTCCGTCCCACCATTCCATAGCTGCCACATCCACTTCTCCGGTGGCCAGCTTATCGGCAACTGTCGGATTCTGGTAAATTTTCACATCCAGTTGACTCTTTTCATTGGCGCCTTTCAGATAAGCTTTTACATAGGGCGACAACAGATAGATCCCAATATTGCTGCTGGCGCCAATTGTGATCGGTTTGTCCCGGAATGCTCCCAATGCATTTGTACTTAGCGTTAATAGACGCTCTGCATAAGGTAGAAACACTCTTCCCTCGTAGGTAAGACTGCAACCGGCTGAATCCCTTTCTATCAAACGGACGCCGAGTTGCGCCTCCAGTTTTTGTATCTGCTGCGAGATGGCCCCTTGTGAAAGCCCTCGCACACGAGCTCCCGCCCTGAAACTTAAGTTCCGGGAAATAGACAGAAAACTCGCGACCTGATCAAGATTGAGTGTGCTCAGACCGTAACTCCCTCTAGCGGACGATTGATCGCACCCTGCGGTATCTCATCGTTCAGAAACTGCAAAATATTAGACGCTGCTTCCATCTCGATGGCGAGCCGCACCGAATCTACGGCTGATCCAATATGCGGCGTAAACAGCGTTCGATCCGTGTCCATCAGCAGCCGCACCGAAATGTCGTGCGGCCGATTGAGGCGCGCCCATTCTTCCATTTCGAAAACATCAGCCGCGTAACCAGCCAGTTTGCCGGAAGCAAGTGCATCGGCGACCGCCTCTTCGTTAACTACAGACCCCCTGCAGGCATTGACCAGAAATGCACCATTCTTCATGGCCGCAATCGATGCTGCATCAATCAGGTGGAAAGTGTCCGGATTATAGGGGACCATGGGAACGACATAATCGCTGTCAGCCAGTAGCTGCTACATGCCGACACGCCGCAAACCCAAACGTCCTTCAAACTCCGGATGCAGCGGCTTGATATCGACATAGTTGAGGTTCATCTCATATCCCTGAAGACGTGCTGCAATCGCCTGGGCAACCGCGCCCATACCGATAAACCCGAGCGTACGTCCGGTCAGCCCAGCCCCGTAGAGCGCAGGACGCCAACCCTCAAATCTCCCGCTTCGAACGAATTCGTCTCCTTGCAAGATCTTGCGTGTCAGCCCGATCAACAATCCAATTGTGAGCTCAGCAGTCGGTATGGTTAGAAGGTCCGGCACATTGGTTATCCAGATACCGCGTTTTGTACAGGCTTCCACATCATAGTTGTCGTACCCTTTTAGCGCACAGGCAATCAGGCGGAGGCGCGGACACGCCTCTACAAAAGCCTCGTCGATACTGTCCGTCATGAAGGTCATGATTACATCTGCATCGCAAGCTCGTTTCAGTATCTCCTCGCGCGAGAGCCGTTCCTTCGTGTCGTTGGCAACAACAATGCAATGTTCGGATAAACGGTTGATAACGGTGGGATGGACCCAGCTTGTAATAACGATTTTTGGTTTCATTCTTTATTCTCCGGCTATTCGAAGCGTTTTCTGAGGTATCCGCTAAAGGCGTCCACCAGTGTGACCATCAGCAAAATCACCAACAAGATTGCCGATACATCCTGATATTGCATGATGCGCAACGACCCCATCAGTTCGAAACCAATGCCGCCTGCTCCGACCATTCCCATGACGGTTGAAGCCCGGAAGTTGTATTCCCAACGGTAGATCGATGTATCGGCGAGCTGCGGCAACACCTGAGGCAATACGCCGTGCAACAGTACTTGTAGCGGCGTGGCACCTGCCGCACGAGCCGCCTCTATTGGTGCCTGGTCGGCATGCTCAATCGCCTCGGCGAAGAACTTGCCGACCATGCCTATGGAATGCAATCCGAGCGCCAATACGCCAGGTAATGCACCAAATCCGACCGCGGCCACGAAAATGATGCCCATGATCAACTCGGGAATGGCGCGCAACGCATTGAGCAGGCTGCGTGCCAACTGATACACAAGCGGATGCGGCGTTGTGTTGCGCGCCGCCAGAAAGGCGAGCGGTAACGACAGGCAGATCGCGAGTGCTGTACCGGCGATACTCATCGCGAGCGTATCCAGGACCGGTTTTACCCAATTGCGCACGTCGGTAAAATTGGGCGGCATCATTTCGCCCATGAGACTGAATAGACTGGGAACCCCCTCGGCGAGACGTTTGCCGTCAAATAGGCCCACGTAATGTGCACAGAACACAATGACCGCAAGTATGGCCGCGAACCGCAGCGCGCCAAAATTCCAGGCGCGCTGCTCGCGGTTTAGTATCTGGTCGAAATTTACGAAATTCGAGTTCATCTCATCGATTACATGTACGAGGCCAGATCGATCTTCAGCAGATAGCCAAGATTGCGCACTACATCGTAGTCCTTATCGGTAATCGCTTCGAAGCCATCGGCCTTGAAAGGCTTGAGCACCGCCGGATCCTTTAGATTGAGGAATGCCGAGCGAATCTTGTCTTTTAATTCAGGCTTCAGGTTTGAGCGCATCACCCACGGATACTGGGGGAAAGGTTTCGAATATTCCACGACAATCACCTTGGCCGGATCAATGATCTTGCGCTCGACAAGAGATTCAAAGATCGGTCGGCTCAAACCGCCGGCCTGGGCGTGTCCGTTCTGTACAGCCATGGCCACAGCGTCGTGAGACCCTACGAAATGCTCCTCATAGTCGCGTCCCGTATCAAGCCCCTTTTCTGCCAGCATCGATTTAGGGATCAAATGGCTGGAGGTCGATGCCTTGTCACCAAATGCCACGTCCTTGCCCTTGATGTCCTCAATCTTTTTGATGCCGGACGCCACATTGGCAATGACTACCGATTGATAAGTTGTACTACCTTTGCTCTTGAGGGCTACGAACGGTTCGATCTCGCTGCGCTGGCGTGCCAGCACATAGGAGAGAGGTCCGAAATAGGCTAGATCGATACGGCCATGACGCATCGCCTCGATCATCGAAGAGTAGTCGGTAGTTACGATGAGTTCTATCTTTTTTCCCAGAGTAACCTCGAGGTAGTCCTTGAGTGGCTGGTTGTTCTTGATGATAGTGCTGGCATTTTCATCCGGTAGCAGTGCCACCTTGAGCGTATCGGGGTCCAGGTCCGGTGCCGCTTGAACGCCGATGGCAATGGCAAACAGGAAAAGCAGTGTCATCAGTTTCTTCAGTAGTTTCATGGCTTACTCCTTATCAATGGCTAGGTCAAAATGGGGGGACATCAGGGGTGTAGAAGTGACCACTTCCCGGACGTTGCCCGGAGCCTGGTCGTAGATCGTTTGCAGCAATACGTCGGTTAATTCTTCGGGCGCGCCGTCAAACACGATGCGGCCATGCGCCAGAGCAACAACCCGGTCCGCATATTCCCGCGCCAGATCCACTTGGTGCAGGCTGACCACAGTCGTGATGCCATCTTCGCGGCAGATACTCTTGAGCTGGGTCAACACGCGCCGCGAAGTCGATGGATCAAGACTGGCCACCGGTTCATCTGCCAGCATCAGGCGGGGCTTCTGTGCCAGTGCACGGGCGATACCGACGCGCTGCAATTGGCCTCCACTTAGTCGGTCCACTCGTTCAGTAGACTTGTGCAGCAATCCGACACGATCCAGACACTCCAGCGCGATTTGCTGCTCCGCACGCGGGAGCGGAAACAGTGTTCGCCATGTTGAGTGAAAGCCGATGCGACCCAGTAGAACATTGGCGAGTGCCGTCTGGCGGCCGATCAACTGGTGCTGCTGGAATATCATGCCAGTGCGGCTGCGATGCAGCCTGAGTTTGGCGTTTGTGTCGATGCAACCAATATCCTCTGCCTGAAGCGAACCTGTCGTTGGTGTGTTGAGCAGATTGAGACAACGCAATAGGCTGGACTTCCCGGCTCCGGAAGCACCCAGCAACACATTGAATTCCCCGCGTCTGAAACGCAGCGTAGTCGGGTGCAGCGCTACCACCTCTTTGGGGTATTTGACTGAAACATTCGTGAGTTCTATCACTACCACCCCTTTTATCCATGCCGATTCAAAACTCTAATCAAACACTGTAGGCAATCAATAATTTCTAAACAGGAGGCAGGGTAGTTTTCGAAGATGACAATGTGATGTCAGCGAGATGAATGTTTTTTGAATTAACTATATGTCCACATTTGAGTGAGGCGTTAACTATTGATCTGCATGGAGGAAGTAAGAAGAATAGTCTGGATGAACAAAAAATATACATCGCAAATGTCTCAAGCGAGTATGGGATCACAACCTAACCAGATTGAAGCGTCAGTTGATGGATGACGGCAATGGGTCGATAGTGACGGCTGACGACAGTCCGGTTTGCGGCAACGAATTCGTTAAGAGCTATGACTAGAAGCTGTTAGTCAGTTACAACAGTCGATGGCTTCGCTGGCATCGAATTTCTCCTGCCACTCCCGCGCATTTCATTCAGCATTTATAAAAAATATCAGCTTGGCTAATGGTTTGAAGGGTGGACAGCCCCGTTTGGCATAACGAAATGGAGATAAAATGGATACCGATAAATCGCTGGAAATTATTCAGGCATTGGCCAATGGGATTGACCCCCATAGTGGTGAAGAATACGCAGTTGAGAGCCCGTATCAGCACCCGCAGACAGTGCGCGCGCTGTTTGTGGCAATAGCGGCAATGGAGAGATCAAAAGAGCGGGCCAAGAATGCAG
>DAIDTL010000082.1 GCA_027457225.1 Ferrovaceae bacterium | reverse complement strand
CTGCGAAGCGGTCTGATTTTGCCTGACCACGCTGTCAGCCTCGCCCAAACGGTGGCTCAAGTCACTCTGCAAACTGGCAAATTCAGAACGCGACTCCAACCATTGTGCCCCCAACAAGACCAAGGCCAACAGAGCCAGCAGGTTGGCACTGCGCGAATTCAATCGATCCAAAATGGCAGTCCAACGCCAACGAGAGGAAGCTGGTGATTCATTCATGATGGTGATGTTTCAGGCTTTTCCAAAAATCTACAAGCGCATCTTCACCCGGTCCGGTGACTTGAGCGAGCGTAGCGCCAAGGTTCAAGGCTGCTTTGGCCACTCGCGGATGCGGTACCAAAAAAGTCTGTTGCTGCAACACGGAATGTCGCGTTTCTCCAGCGAGCTGCCACAGATTATGGAGCGCCTCGGTGCTCTGGACGCTTACCAAAGCCTGCCGGGACAGTGCTTCATCCAGGATCGCAAGATCCGGCTGAGGCAATCGACGTTCATAGCACTCCAGGTATTGTACCCTGGCGCCCCGGGCTTCGAGCGCAAGCTTCAACCATTCACGGCCACCCCGACCACGCACGATCACGACTTCCTGACGATTCATTTGGGCCAATTCTGGCAGTGCAAGCAAAGCCTCACTATCAGCCCCCTGGCTTGGAAACAGGACAGATTGTTGGCTGACCGACATTAACCGGTTTGCCGTCGCACGTCCGACTGCAGCCAGCCGACGGGGACGCATCGGGCCCCGCTGTACCAGCGGCCAACCCTGCTGAACCGCATTGGCACTGATAAAAACCAACCAATCAGCAGAAGCCAGAACATCGTTAACCCAGCCTTCATCCAGTGGAAGCGTGCTGATCTCGATGGTGGGAAACATCCAGGCCTGGCCCCCTTCATCGGCGATGCGGCGAGCAAGCGTCATGCCTTGTTCCCAAGGTCGTGTAATCAACAGGCCAGGAAGCTGGGGCGCGGGATCGCACGAAGTCATAGCGGAGCTCCTAAGTTTCACTCCGGCATGATTTCAGAATATCTGCGGCTCCCTGGGCAAGCAACTGTTCCGCGATACTTTCGCCTAATTGCACAGGCGCTGTGGTATCCCCGCGACCCGTGGCACGAAGCATGCGGGTACCATCCTGGCTGCTGACGAAGGCCGTGAGGGTCAAAATATTCCCGTTAGCCGTGGCGTGAGCCCCCAGAGGGACATCGCAACTGCCAGCCAAACGCCGGGATACGGTTCTTTCAGCCCAAATGCACGCTTCGTTTTGGGGATTTCTAAGTGGCGCAAGCCATTTTTCCAGCTGAGGATGAGCAGTACAAAATTCCACAGCCAAAGCCCCCTGCCCCACTGCGGGAATACTGTCTTCAAGAGCGATCAGAGAACGTATTCGGTGCTCCAGGCCCAGGCGACGCAAGCCCGCAGCTGCTAAAATAATGGCCTGGTAATCACCTGAATCCAGTTTGCGCAAACGCGTGTCCAGATTGCCACGCAAGGGTTGGATGAGGAGATGTGGAAAACGGGCGCGTAACTGACACTCGCGTCTCAAACTGGAGGTGCCGACGACGGATCCGGCAGGGAGATCTTCAACACGGACATACTGGTTAGAGACAAAAGCGTCTCGTGGCTCCTCACGGTCTCCTACGACGCTGAGGGCAAATTCAGATGCCAATTCCATGGGAACGTCCTTCATGGAGTGCACCGCCATGTCGGCGCGTCCTTCCAACATGGCCAATTCAAACTCCTTGACGAAAAGTCCCTTCCCACCTACCGCAGCCAGGGTTCTGTCGAGGATCTGGTCGCCGGTGGTGGTCATTCCCAGCAACTGGATCTCCGCATGTGGATATAATCCGAGTAGTCGGCCCCGGACATGATCGGCCTGCCACAAGGCCAGGCGACTTTCGCGGGTGGCAATGGTAATTTTTGGAGCAGAGGACATGGCGTTTGAGTGGATTAGGTGCAGATCGTCTGTTGGCAAGGAGTTTAGCACGAAGCCCGCTGTTTGCCGGGAGGTTGCATGAACGCATCGGCTACAGACAAGGATATGCCCCTTCGGGAGGACATCCGCTTTCTGGGAAGAATTCTTGGGGATACTTTGCGCGAGCAGGAAGGGGAGGACATCTTTCAGTTGATCGAAGGGATCCGTCAGACCGCTATCCGGTACCGTCGCGGTGAGGACAAGACGGCGCGCTCAATGCTGGAGCACAGTCTGGATGGCCTGACCCCTGAGCACACGATTGCCGTGGTGCGGGCATTCAGTTATTTTTCACACCTTTGCAACATTGCAGAAGACCTGCATCATAACCGGCGCCGGATCGCCTACTCTCAAGCCGGTGCACCGCCACGCGAAGGCAGCGTGGCATTGGCGCTGCGCCGGATCAAACAGGCCGGGGTGAAAGCAGAGACGCTCAAGGCCTTTTTTGAGCGCGCTCTGATTTCGCCGGTGCTAACTGCTCACCCCACCGAAGTGCAGCGCAAGAGCGTGCTGGACTGTCACCTGATGATTGCCAATCGTTTGGGAGAACGCACCCGACTGGCCTTGACACCGGAAGAGCGCGCCGAGAACGAGGCTTCACTGCGACGCGCTATTTTAACGCTCTGGCAAACCAACGAATTGCGTACCTTCAAGCTAAGGGTTCACGACGAGATCGAAAACGGACTGTCTTACTACCGGTACACCTTTTTGCGGGAAGTGCCACGGCTGTGTGCGCAAATCGAAGATACCCTGGCCAGTGATCCGGACTACACCTCAGTGGCACAGAATCTCCCTTCGTTCGTCCAAATGGGAAGTTGGATTGGTGGAGATCGCGATGGCAATCCCTTCGTTACTGCTGATATTACAGAATATGCCTTGAAGCGACAGAGCGCAGTGGTAATGGAATTTTATCTGCAACAGCTGCTGTCACTTCGTGGTGAACTGTCTCTATCATCACGCCTTGTTTCTGTGACGAAGGCCCTGGCTTGTTTGGCCGAGCAATCTCCCGAAACTTCCGACAGTCGGCTGGAAGAACCTTACCGACGGGCAATCACGCGCATTTACACCAGGTTGGAACACACTGCAACGCACTTGACACACGGGGTCCAGGAGGCTCCGGCATCTCGACCGGACCCGTATCTGACCGTGGCCGAATTTGCCGCAGATTTGGACGTGCTGGAAGATTCCCTGCAACGCCATGGCTCCGGGCTATTGGCTGGGGGCCGGCTGCGATTGCTGCGACGAGCGGTGTCATCTTTTGGTTTTCATCTGGCACCACTGGATTTGCGTCAACACTCAGAGGTTCATGAAAATACGGTGGCCGAACTGTTTACCCAGGCCGGAACCGGTGTTGATTACCGAATATTGGATGAACATCAGCGGATTGAGGTGTTGGCCCGGGAATTAAGTAGTCCCCGCTTGCTGCGTTCCCCTTTTTCCCAATATGGCAAAGCTGTCCAGAAAGAATTGGACACTTTTGACATGGCTGCAGAATTGCATCGTCGTCTGGGTCCTGAAGCGCTACCCAACTACATCATTTCCAAAACAGACAGTGTCAGCGACATGCTGGAAGTGGCGCTCCTGATGAAGGAAGTGGGGCTATTGGTCCCCGGAAACACGCCACGACTTGCCATGAACATCATCCCCTTGTTCGAAACTATTGGTGACTTGCGCGGGTGCAGTGCCATCATGGAGCATCTGTTTGAGTTGCCGATTTACCAGAAACTATTAAACAGTCGCCAGAATAGCCAGGAAGTGATGCTGGGTTATTCTGACAGCAACAAGGATGGCGGGTTTCTGACGGCCAACTGGGAGCTTTACAAGGCTGAAAAGGCGCTTGTCCAGGTTTTTGCCGATCATGGAATCGAAATGCGATTGTTCCACGGGCGCGGTGGTTCTGTTGGTCGTGGCGGCGGCCCCAGCTATTACGGCATTCTCGCGCAACCGGCGGGGAGCGTAAATGCGCAGATCAGACTGACCGAGCAAGGCGAAGTGATTGCCAGTAAATACTCCGACCCGGGCATTGGGCGGCGAAATCTTGAAACGTTGGTGGCTGCAACGATCGAAGCCACGCTGTTGGATCGGGACCGTGATTTGCAGGGACGCGAACAATTCTATGAAATCATGGAAGAGTTGTCCGGATACTCGTTTCGACGCTATCGGGAACTGGTTTATGAAACGCCCGATTTCAACCAGTTTTTCCGGGAAGCGACGCCAGTGAGCGAGATTGCCGAACTCAATATTGGCAGCCGGCCGGCTTCACGTAAGCAGTCAGATCGAATCGAGGATTTGCGCGCGATTCCCTGGGTCTTCAGCTGGGGCCAATCTCGCATGATCATTCCAGGCTGGTATGGTTTTGGTACGGCAGTGGAAAATTTTCGTTCGCGACGTGCGGACGGGTTATCCCAGTTACAACAGATGTTCCAGACCTGGCCTTTTATGCAGGCACTGCTTTCCAATATGGATATGGTGCTGGCCAAAACCGATCTGGGCATCGCCGGACGTTACGCTGGTTTGGTCAGCGACCCCGACCTGCGGCAACGGGTCTTTTCTGAGATTGAACGTGAGTTTCATCTGACGACCGAAGCCTTGTGGAACATTACTGGCCAGAACGAATTCCTCGAGACCAATCCCACGCTGGCACGCAGCATTCGGGAACGTAGCCCTTATCTCGATCCGCTTAATCATTTGCAGGTGGATTTGCTGCGTAGTTTTCGTGCGGGCCATTCGGAAGAAGCTGTGAAACGGGCAATCTACCTTACGATCAATGGGGTATCAGCGGGTTTGCGTAACAGCGGATAGGCATTGGATGGACTCAAAGTTAAGAATTGCCGTATTGCTGGGAGGCAGTAGTTCGGAGCGTGATGTTTCCATCGCCAGCGCAGCCCAGGTGGTCAGGGCGTTGCGTGGACGAGGACACCAGGTGTGGGCAGTAGATACGGTTGGCGGCTGGCTGACCGCCGAGCAGGAGGGCAGACTCTTTTCCAAGGGGGTTGCTGTAATTCCACCGCAGCAGTCGCCGGATTTTCAAGCAAGTCACGTCATCGCATTTTTGAACGCTCCCCAGTTAAACCAGATTGATCTCTGGTTTCTGGCGTTACATGGGGGCGCAGGGGAAGATGGGCGGATGCAGGGATTACTGGAAATGACGGGGATTCCTTTTACTGGCAGCGGCGTTGTAGGGAGCGCCGTAGCGATGGACAAAGACATCACCAAACGGTTACTGAAGGCGGCCGGAGTGCCCACACCAAACTGGCTGATGGCTCCTGCTAACGCAGTAGCGGTGACTCGCGAATTGGGTTGGCCAGTTATCGTCAAGCCCAGCAAGCAAGGATCCACAGTGGGACTTGCTGTGGTTCGCGACGCGATGGGACTGCAACCTGCCATCAACACAGCAATGCAATTCGATGATGAGGTCATCATCGAACGATTTGTTCCAGGGAGAGAACTGACGTGCCCTGTTCTGGGTGATGAAGCTCTGACGGTGGGAGAAATTATCCTGAAGCGGGGTGAGATTTTCGACTACGAGGCCAAGTACCAGCCAGGAGGTGCAGAGGAAATATTTCCTGCCAGAATTAAGCCTGAAGTGGCAC
>DAIDTL010000081.1 GCA_027457225.1 Ferrovaceae bacterium | reverse complement strand
TGCTTGAAGACATCGCTATCCTCACCGGCGGTACAGTGATCGCCGAGGAAGTGGGTCTCTCGTTGGAAAAAGTCACGCTGAATGAACTGGGTCGCGCCAAACGCATCGAGATCGGCAAGGAAGACACCACCATCATCGATGGTGCCGGTAACGAATCTACTATCAAAGGTCGCGTGGCCCAAATTCGTAAGCAGATCGAAGATGCCACCAGCGACTATGATCGTGAAAAACTGCAGGAACGTGTAGCCAAGTTAGCCGGTGGGGTTGCGGTCATCAAGGTGGGCGCAGCTACTGAAGTGGAAATGAAGGAAAAGAAGGCACGCGTGGAAGATGCGCTGCATGCCACCCGAGCTGCCGTAGAAGAAGGGATCGTTCCTGGCGGCGGCGTGGCCTTGCTGCGTGCTCGCGCAACGCTGAAGACCCTGAAAGGGGACAACAGCGATCAAGACGCCGGAATCAAGATCGTTTCACGCGCCATTGAAGAACCACTGCGTCAAATCGTCGCCAACTGCGGTGAAGAACCTTCAGTAGTCGTCAACAAGGTTCTGGAAGGCTCAGGCAATTATGGCTACAACGCCCAATCCGGCCAATACGGGGATCTGGTCGCCATGGGGGTGGTTGACCCAACCAAAGTTACCCGTTTCGCCTTGCAAAACGCGGCAAGCATTGCAGGCCTGATGCTGACTACGGATTGCATGGTCGCTGAGTTGCCCAAGGAAGAAAGTGCACCTGGTGGCGGTATGGGTGGCATGGGAGGTATGGGCGGTATGGATATGTAATCACGCCGTGCCAACGGCCTAGAGATCTTCATCGATCTTGCTGCTTCGCAACAAAAAAGCCCAATGGTTTTCCATTGGGCTTTTTTACTCCTGCAGGATTCGTGCCTGTTTTATGCATGAGTCAAAAAAACCTTGGAACTACTTGAAAACCTGATTACTATTAACATGGCATTAGTATCCCGTAGCCGAAATAATGCGTGTGAACCAAGTTCCAAACTCT
The DNA here is from genome assembly GCA_027457225.1 of Ferrovaceae bacterium. Taxonomy (GTDB): domain Bacteria; phylum Pseudomonadota; class Gammaproteobacteria; order Burkholderiales; family Ferrovaceae; genus JAJZRV01. Next base: position 4,592 of record DAIDTL010000081.1, on the reverse strand, counting down.
GAAAACACACCACAAAAAAACGGAGGAAGTCATGTCTGAGTTGTCAGTGAGCAAAATTCAAAACAATCCCAAATATCATGATCTGGTCAAGCGGCGGGATTCGCTGGCCTGGATACTGTCGGCAATCGTATGCGTGATGTACTTCGGTTTCATTCTCATGATCGCGTTTACCCCTGATTTCCTCACGCAATCGATATCCTCGGACAGCGTTATCCCTGTTGGGATGCCCATTGGCGTAGGCGTCATTCTCGTGTCGTGCATCCTGACGGGTGTCTATGTGCGTCGAGCCAACAGTACCTTCGATCCCCTCACTGACGAAATCATTCAGGAATCGCTCAAATGAGAACATTGAAAACTGCCTTCTTGGCAACCCTGGCTTCGGCTACGCTGTTGATCACCCGTCTTGCCAACGCTGCTGACGTCGCGATTCCCGTGACTCCGCCAGCAGAACCTCCTATTAACTGGCATGCCGTTGTAATGTTTACCATTTTTGTTGCCATCACATTAGTAATTACCTACTGGGCAGCCAAGCGGACGAAGACTGCAACCGATTTCTATGCCGCAGGTCGTGGCATCACCGGTCTGCAAAACGGCATGGCCATCGCTGGCGACTACATGTCGGCAGCTTCGTTTCTTGGTATCGCAGCCCTTGTTTACATGAATGGCTTTTATGGCCTGATCTTCTCGGTAGGCTGGCTGGTGGGTTGGCCTATCATTCTGTTCCTGATTGCCGAGCGACTGCGCAACCTGGGCAAATATACCTATGCTGATGTGGCCTCTTTCCGCCTTCAGCAGGGTCCGGTCCGCACCATGGCTGCCATCGGCTCTCTGATTGTCGTGATCTGGTATTTGATCGGTCAGGCAGTGGGTGCCGGACAGTTGCTGCATACCCTGGTACCGCAGATTTCCTACCGACAGTCCATCGTAATCGTTGGTACGCTGATCATCATCTATGTCACCTTCGGCGGGATGAAAGCCACAACCTGGGTTCAGATCATCAAAGCCGGATTGCTGCTGGGTGGAGCCACCCTGATGGCCATTGGCGTCATGGCCCACGAGGGGTTCAGCTTCGAGAAACTGTTCTCCGATGCGGTAGCCATCCATCCTAAACACATGGACATCATGAAATCGGTAGTCCCCATCGGCGCGAAAGCCAATCCGATCGAGTCCATTTCCCTCGGGCTGACGCTGATGTTTGGCACCGCTGGCCTTCCACACATCCTGATGCGTTTCTTTACCGTCACTGACGCCAAAGCAGCGCGCAAGTCGGTCCTTTACGGAACCTGTTTCATCGGCTACTTCTACATCCTGACCTTTATTATCGGCTTCGGCGCCATTGTTCTCGTTGCCAATAATCCAGAGTATGTGACCGATGTCACCAAGAGTATCCTGGCGCTCAAAGGCGGCGGCAGCATGCCTGCGGTCTACCTGTCCCATGCGCTCGGCGGCGACCTCTTCCTTGGGTTTATCGCTGCCGTCGCTTTTGCCACCATCCTTGCGGTGGTGTCTGGACTGACGCTGGCTGGCGCATCAGCCCTCTCGCATGACATTTATGCGAATGTGATCAAAAAAGGCAAGTCCACCGAAGCTGAGGAAGTGTGGGTCTCAAAATTATGTGTTGTCGGACTCGGCATCCTTGCCGTGCTCCTCGGCATCGCCTTTGAGAAGCAAAATGTTGCGTACATCGTAGCCCTGACTTTCTCAATCGCCGCCTGCGCCAACTTCCCCATTCTGGTCCTGTCGGTGTTCTGGCGTGGACTGACCACACGCGGGGCTGTGCTTGGCGGCTACACCGGGATCTTCGGCTCCATAGGGCTCCTGATCATCGGTCCGACCGTTTGGACCAAGGTGCTCGGAAATGGCCCTGCCATTTTCCCATACGACTTCCCAACGTTTGTCGTGCTTCCGGCAGTTCTGATCGTCGCCTATATCGCTTCGGTGACTGACCATAGTGAAAGTGGCAAGAAGGAACGGGCAGCATTCCCTGCCCAGGAGGTTCGTTCCGAAACCGGGCTAGGCGCTGAAGCCGCAGCAACACACTAAGGCAAATTTTGGAAATCTTGGGGACGGCCCTCTTAAGCAAAATAAGGGGCTGTCCCCTTATTTTGCTTATTTTTTGAGTAACTGCTTGAGTTTGATGAACATCATGGCGGTCATCAGGGCATCATTGAACGCGTCATGTTCCTCACGCTCTGGCAATTGAAGATCCTGCAAAATGTGGTGGAAACTCAAGTCCACATTGCCGCCCTCGTGTTGTGAAATCTTGTAGTCGTAATAAAGGCCTGAAACCTCGATTTTCGTCTGGGGCAGGGGAATGCCAAGAAATGGCAGCACGAGACGGTTGAGCATGGCCACATCAAATTCCAGATAGTAGCCCACCAACGGACGGCTACCGACAAAATCCAGGAATTTCTGAACGGCGTGCCGGGGTTCCAGTCCGTTGACCACATCCATACTGCGCAGGTGATGAATCCGGATGCTGTCAGCCCTGACTTGCCTGGACGGACGAATAAAAAGCTCCAACCGCTCACTTGTCATGATGCGCATGTCTTTAATCAATACCGCACCAATGGAAAGGATTTCGTCCTGGGTTCGGTCCAGTCCGGTGGTTTCGCAGTCCACGCTAACCCATTCGTTGGAAGGAGGAGGGTTGAACAGCCTGTTATATTCCGGCCGCAATAGACGTTTAAGATACCAGGTCCGCTTGAGCTGATCCCACATGGCCTACATGGCGTCAAGCTTGAAATGGTGGTGTAACGTGCCCCGAAATCGCTTTACCACGCGCAGGCTGTCACGCAGCAAATCACGTTCCAGTGTGCTTAACGAGGCAATTTGCACGGTATTGCCGGGGCGCTGTCCCAATGCCAGATGGCGGAGGCCCTGCCTGAGACGAATGTCCATCAGGAATTGCAACGATTCCTTAAGGTCAACGGCAAGATCCTCAGAAATTCTATTGAGCGGAACCAAGGCTTCAATACGCTCTGTGGTGTTGGTACAGTTCAGGTGGCACTCCAGCGCCATGCTCCGAACACCATGCACAATCGGGAAAATACCCAGTTTCTTGACGTCTAGTTCACCTACTTCGTTTCCTCCGTGCAGCAAGCGTGTCCACCAGCTGCTTTGTTCGGAAAAACTGTCGGCAGCACGGGCAAAGTGGGCGAAGAAACTTGGCATATCCTGCAGTGAACGGTAAAAAAAGTTCTTGAGCTCCTGCAGCAATTCCAGATCGCCGCAAACCGCTATCGCATCGGAAAATATGGCAAGCCGCATATGGGTTTCTGTGCTGGGATGAAATACCCATTGCCGGATGGTCTCCTTGAAATCATCCAGGTTCTGACACCAAATGGGGTTGCGCATCATGATGCCACCCAGACAGGGGGGGTAACCAAAGTCGCAAAGGGCATCATTGAAAGCACTGGTGACCCGGGTTAACTCGGAAAAATGATAGCCATTGCGCAGGATCAGTCCGTTATCCTGGTCTGTCTTCAGAATTTGCTCGCGCCGACCCTCACTCCCCATCACGATCACACAACTGTTCTCCACCAACGCCTCTGGGGCAATAAACTGCCACAACCGGGCATAGATCTTGGCGTCCAGTTCCTGCACCAGCCTCGCAATCATGCCGATCTTGACTTCACTTTCGCTCAACAGCTGGATCAGGCGCTGAATGCTGGTACAGGCGCTTTTGAGCTCTTCCTGGTTCCGAGCCTGCTGGATTTGAAGCCAGATCAGGTGGGAGTGGTTGGAAATGAAACTGAGCAGATCAAGTTGCTCCATAACCCCGACGATCTCTCCCTGCTGCTTGACCACCACCCGGTGGACACCATGCCGGATCATCAGGATCAGGACATCAAATACGGCATCATCCTGAGACACCTCGATCAATTCCCAAGTGGCCAGTTGCCCTACCGGCAAGGTATGTGGGTCGCTGTCGGACAAGACAGCCTTACGGATGTCCGTTGAGGTAAAAATACCGTAGCGGCCCCTTCCGCGAACCAGGACACAGGACAACCGCTCGTTCTCGAATAGTCGCGCCACGCTGAAAACGTCGGCATCTTCGGATACGAACCGGGGTGGGCGCACAAAAGCCTGGTCAATTCGAGCCAGCATGAGCGAATGAAGCTCTCGTTGCGGGCGTCGCTCAGTCAGCTCCCTCAGTTTTTGCGAAATATCCGAAAAGAGCAGTGCCCCGAAGTTGGCATTGGCTGCAATGAGCCGTTTGATCGTTAATGCAGGCACCAGATAGACAATAAGCTCTTCAGCCGCCTTAAAAACTCCGGTCACGCTTCCCGAGATCAGTCCTCGCCCATCGAAACATTCGTCCTTGCTGTACACGCAAACCACTTCCCCCTCCTCGGTCTGCTGCACATGGCCTTTAATGATTACGAACAAATACGCAGGCTCGGCTCCCTGGGCCAAAATGACCTCACCTTCCGGGTAATAGCTGATGTCCACGCTATCACGCACCCACTGCTGCTGTTCGCTGGTCAGCCCGTCAAAGGGAACTGCGTTGAAATTAAAGGATTTTGGCATGGGACGTTGGCCTAGGATGCACTATACTTTACGGGCGTTGACTAGCGATCAGGATGCTT
>DAIDTL010000080.1 GCA_027457225.1 Ferrovaceae bacterium | reverse complement strand
CTCTGGCGGCACAGCGCATGAATGCACATGCAATCATCGTGATGCCGACCACTACCCCTTCGATCAAGATAGAGGCGGTACGAGCCCGCGGGGCCGAAGTGATTCTGGAGGGTGTGTCCTACTCCGAAGCCCAGGAGCATGCCCAACAACTGGCCAGAAAGCATGGGTACACTTTTGTGCACCCTTACGACGATCCCGAAGTGATCGCGGGGCAAGGCACCATTGGGATGGAGATCTTGCGCCAGTATTCCCAACCCATTGAGGCGATTTTTGTGGCTATCGGCGGGGGCGGACTCATTGCAGGAATTGCGGCTTATGTCAAAAGGGTGCGTCCGGATATTCGCATCATCGGCGTTCAGCCTCAGGATTCTGACGCCATGAAGCAGTCATTGGCTGCCGGACGCCGTGTGCGGCTGGATCAGGTGGGACTGTTCGCTGATGGTGTGGCAGTGCGTCAGGTCGGTGTGGAGACTTTCAGATTGTGCCAAACACTGGTTGATGAAGTGGTTACCGTGGATACGGACGCCATTTGTGCCGCAGTCAAGGATGTGTTTGACGATACCCGCGTCATTCTGGAGCCGGCGGGCGCCCTGGCCATTGCCGGCATGAAACAGGTTGTGGCACGCGACCGGCTGAGCAAAAAAACATTGGTGGCCATTGCTTGTGGCGCCAACATGAATTTTGACCGGTTGCGTTTCATCGCTGAGCGGGCCGAACTGGGTGAAAAACGCGAAGCAATTTTTGCAGCCACCATTCCGGAACAACCAGGAAGTTTCCGAAGATTTTGCGAGCTGTTGGGAAATCGCGCCGTGACAGAATTCAATTACCGTTACGCTGACGAGCGCCAGGCACACGTTTTCGTCGGGATTTCGGTGGTTGATGCAAAGGAAACCAAGGCGTTGCTGAAATCATTCAACGCCCACGGCATCAAGACCCTGGATTTGACCGATAACGAAATGGCCAAACTGCACGTGCGCCATCTGGTGGGTGGACGCGCTCCGCAAGCACGCCACGAAATGCTCTATCGTTTCGAGTTTCCCGAGCGACCCGGCGCGTTGCCGCAATTCCTCAATAGCATGAGCGCAGACTGGAACATCAGCCTGTTTCACTACCGCAATCACGGCGCAGATTACGGGCGGGTTTTGGTCGGGCTACAGGTGCCCCCCCAGGACAAAAAGGCTTTCAAGAAATTTCTGGATCACCTGGGATATCCCTGGGTAGACGAGAGCGACAATCCGGCATATTCGCTGTTTCTGGGTTAGGCAGGGCTCCTGATCCACACTGTCTTGATGTTGGTAAATTCCCGTATGCCGTGGGACGACAACTCGCGTCCAAAGCCCGAATTCTTGGTGCCTCCAAACGGCAGGCGCGGGTCCGATTTCACCAGGCCGTTGATGAAGGTGCAACCGGCATCAATTTGCTGAGCCAGTTGTTCGGCGCGCTGGCTGTCCCGGCTCCACAGGGTAGAGCCCAGTCCGTAAGGCGTGTCGTTGGCCAGGCGCAGCGCATCGGCTTCGTCCCTGGCGCGAACGATCAGGGCGACCGGTCCAAAGAGCTCTTGTTGCCAGATGGGGGATTGCGTCGTGATTTTGTCGAGAATGGTGGGCGCGTAAAACCACCCTGCTCCCGGCAAGGGGTGTCCTCCCAGCAAAGGCTCAGCCCCCCCTGAGAGTGCGGCCTTGACCTGCAGATCCAGCTGGTCGCGCAAATCCTTGCGTGCAACGGGCCCCAGGGAGACAGCCGGATCGAAGGGGTCGCCCGTCTTGAGTGAGGCGACCCGATCGGCAAACAGGCGAATGAAATCGTCAGCGATTTCCGGAGTCAGAATAAAGCGTTTGGCCGCAATGCAGGCCTGACCGCAATTCATGTAGCGCGAGCTCAGCCCCTGGCGCGCGGCCCATTCCAGATCAGCATCGGCGAGTACGATAAAGGGGTCCGAACCCCCAAACTCCAGAATGCATTTTTTGAGGTGCGCTCCCGCCAGGGACGCCACTGAGCGACCTGCACGCTCGGAGCCGGTGACGGTGACTGCATGCACATGCGGACTGGCGATCGCTTCGGCGACCAGTGCATCTTCCACAAACAGATTGGTCAGAAGGTGCGCGGGCATTCCAGCATCTTGAAAGAGGGATTCAATGGCCAGGGCACAACGCGGAACATTGGGTGCATGCTTAAGAGCCACGCCATTGCCTGCCATCAGGGCCGGCACAGCGAAGCGGAACACCTGCCAGAACGGAAAATTCCAGGGCATGACCCCCAGTACCACCCCAATGGGCGTATAGGTCACATAGCTGCGGGCTCCGGAAATCGCGATGGGTTCTGGCACCAGAAAGGCTTCGCCTTCACTGGCGTAATAGTTACAGAGCAATGCGCATTTTTCGATTTCAGCCCGTGCTTCGCGCCGGATTTTCCCCATTTCTTCAGTGATCAGTCGGGCAAATTCGTCCCGTCGGGCCAGTAGCCCGGCGCCCAGCCTTTGCAGGACCTGGGTACGTTCTGCAAAGTATGTGGGGTGCCAGGTCCTTTGGGCTGAATGCGTATTGGCCAGCGCGGCCTGCAAAGCCGCTTTATCCAGGCTGGGAAACTGTGCGTTGACAACCTCGGTGACTGGGTTGTGGCTGACGAATGGCATGAGGAGCTCCGGCAGGAGGTGAGTCACGGAAAACGATCGAGCGTATCCCACGAAGGGCCTGACTGACAACCTGACCTGGTCATTCTGCGCCCTTCTGCATTGTACTTTTTTGCATTATTGATACGCTGCAATTTCAGGGGATCCTGTCCATAGGGTTATGGACACCATAAGCTGCGGGTTCTGGTGAGGCCGGATTTCGTTGGACGCAGCCCTTGTTGTTTGGGTAATCCGCTTGATTTGTGTCAATTTTATTTAAAAATTGTATCGGAATGTGCTTGCCTTTTTTGTGGACAGACAGTAATTTGAACGTTCCTATACTAAGTGGCACGGTCGGGGTGTAAGACCAGTGCTGCACCAACCTGAGGAGATCACAGCATGATGAAGCGCATCAAGCTCCGACCCGGCGCCTTGGCGGTTGCCATGGCATTGGGGGCAACCATGGTTTTTCCCGTAGCAGCCCCCGCAGAAGGCCAGCAGGACGAAGTAAATGCGCTGAAAGAACAGATGCGCGTGCTGATGAAAAAACTGGAAGACTTGACCAAGAAGCAGGAGTCCCAGGAAAAGAAACAGGATCAGATCGAAAAGCAAGTCAGCAGCGCCCCGGCTTCGGGTGGGGGCGGTGGTGATAGGTTGGACAAAATCCTCAAGGGCTTCTATGGGGTGATGGATGCGTCAATTGACGACACCACCAAGGGGATGGGCGGGATGACCGCTTCACACTTTCCCTCGGGCCCAACGCCTGGAAGCTTTACACAGGGTGGGCTAAAACCAGGCCCAGTGGGCCGCATGGGCTGGATGCCGCAACTGTCCACCAACAAGTCGGGCTTTGGCTATCGCGGTGATCATATGATTGGCGACAGCGATGTCAAGTTCATCTATCAGTTTGAAACTGCAGTATCGATTACCGCGACACCGGGTTTGAGCGGTTCTTATACCAGCCAGTCCAATACGGCCCGCGGCCTGGTGGGTTTTGGTGATACCTTCATCGGCTTGAAACAAGGCGACTGGGGTTCATTGAAATTCGGGACCACCTATACGCCTTACAAGAAAGCCACCGACCGCCTGAATCCTTTTTCGGGCATGTTGGGTGACTATGCCGTCGTGATGGGGAATAGCGGTGGGGATAACCGGGTAGAGTTCGGTACTCGCCAGGATCATTCGATCTGGTGGGAATCAAACAAATACAACGGCTTTAGCGCGGATGTGCTGTATTCACCCGGGCAAAACCGGACCTATGACAACGTGGTGACGTCTGCCGGGTCGCCGGATTGTAACGGCGGTAATATTCCTGGTAGCGGCAACTTGCCGATGAATTGCGATGATGGCGGTTTCAACAATTCCTTCAGTACCGCGTTGAAGTACGAATCCCAGAAATTCTACGCGACAGCGGCCTACGAACTCCATCAAGGGGTTAACCGCAACAGCGACGGGATTGGAGCCAACAACCAGTGGTACAGTGCACCGACGCCCGCACAGGCTGCTTTCATTGACTCCAGCAATCCTTTGTACGGGCCGACCACTGTGTTTGGGGTTAACGGAGGAACACCGCCTTACATCAACGACATCGGCAACGAATGGGCTGTCAAGCTGGGTGCTCAGTACAAGTTCGATTTTGGCTTGACCGTGAGCGGGATCGTGGAGCGCTTGCGGCGCGATATTCCAGCCGCACTCGAATTCCAGAACGAACGCAGTCGTGACGGCAGCTGGTTAGCGCTGACCCAAACCCTCTCGCCCAAAGACGAGTTGAGTGTCGGTTGGGCGCATGCAGGGGCAACCCCAGGAGATCCTGGTGGTCAGCACAACTACGATCCGACCCGTGGTGCTGATACGGCGGATATGTATACCGTGGCCTACAAGCGTCAGCTCGACAAGCAGTTGTTCTGGTATTTCAATGCTGCGACCACCGTCAACCACGGCAATGCCCACTATGACCTGGGCGCTGGTGGACGCGGTGTGACAACGGACTGCCATGACGGTACCAACTCTCCGACCGCCGGTAGTCTTGTGACCGACGGCACGAGTAACGGTCCCACCACTTGGGGTGGCTGCCACCTGATCGGTGTCAGCACGGGTCTTCACTTCAAGTTCTAATCAGCAATTTAGCCTCAAAACAAAACGCCAGCTGCTTGCAGTTGGCGTTTTGTTTTGGAGACCTGCAAAAGACGCCCGCCTGTACGATAATGGCTTTTCATCTGAGTGCGCCATTCCCCATGCATCAAACTCTCCAGAAGCTGATTTTCATCGTGATGTTCAGCGTCTTGTCCGTTACGACTTGGGGGAGTCCGGTGATGGATCAGGACAATGCCGTTCCAGAAGCCTGGTTGCAGGCCGATTTCCTGTTACTTGGCGAAGTCCATGACAATGCGCCAGGGCATGCGCTGCGCTTGCACTGGCTTCAACAGCTGGTTCAACAGCGTCGGGTGGCGCTGGCTTTTGAGCAGTTTGATCTGGAGTCTCAAACGTTGCTGGATGAGGCCATTCAGCACTGGAAATCATCCCATGCACCCGCAGACGCTGCGGCATCGAAGGCCATTGCAGAAGCGGCAGGATTCAATTTCAAGGGATGGAAATGGTCCCTTTACGAGCCTGTGCTGAAACTGGCGCTGCAGAGTGACCTGCCTGTAGTAGCAGCCAATTTGTCTCGAGCGCAATTGGGGGCGGTGATGCGTGGGTCCCGTCCTGCGCCTCCCGAACCCCTCCGCTGGAGCACTGTACAACGCGAGTCCCTGTTGCAGGAAGTTCGGGAAGGTCACTGTAATCTGATGCCGGAAGAGCAACTGCCGGCCATGGTGATGGCGCAGCGAGCACGGGATTTCGAGATGGCACAAACCATGATTGCCGCGCATCAGCGGTCAGGACTCCCCGTGGTGCTTTTGGCAGGCAATGGGCACTTGCGCAACGATTTGGCCGTACCCGTCTGGTTGCAGCAACTGGCACCCCAGGCCCGCGTCATCAGTGTGGCCGTTCTGGAACAGGGGGAGCCACAGTCTTTTGATCCAAAATCCGTCTACAACAGCGTCTATTGGGTTCAACCGGAGAGCCGGCCTGATCCCTGTGAAGCGCTTCGACAACGACTTGAAAAGAAAAACTGATTGAGGTTGACCTGCTAGGAATCCCGCATCCTCCGAGGCGGAGAATCTTCC